>JAKABL010000001.1 GCA_021801885.1 bacterium | reverse complement strand
CGCCGTCGCGCTTGATTGTGAAATCGAGTTCGCCACCCGCCGTGCGATCATCGAAAAGGCGCGCACGCTCGACGCAATCGCCAAAGAACGCGTGCGCGACGAGCTCGTAAAAATTCTCATGACGCCGCGGGCGGCGAAGGGCATTCTCATGCTCGAGGAGCTCGGCCTTTTGCCCTGCATCCTCCCGGAACTTCGGGAGGGGCTCGGCGTGGGACAGAACAAGCACCACGTGTACACCGTCTTCGAGCACAATGTCCGTGCCCTCGACTATGCCGCACGGCAGGACTATTCGCTCGAGGTGCGCATGGCCTCCCTCCTCCATGACGTCGGCAAGCCGAAGGCGAAGCGCGGCGAAGGGCCGGACTCCACCTTCTACCAGCATGAATACATCGGTGCGCGCATCGCGGTGCGCATGCTCGATCGCCTGCGGTTCTCCCGCGAGTTCACCGAATACGTGGCGCATCTCGTGCGGTGGCATATGTTCTACTACGACGTGGGATCCGTGTCCGCCGCCGGGGTGAGGCGGTTCATCGTGCGCGTGGGGCCCGAGAACATCGACGATCTCCTCAAGGTGCGCGAGGCGGACCGCATCGGTTCCGGCGTACAAAAGGCCGTACCTTACCGCCTGCGCCATTTCCTGTTCATGATCGAAAAGGTGAAGCACGATCCGATCGCGCCGAAAATGCTGGCCCTCGACGGTGATGCTCTCATGGCGCATCTCGGCATCCCTCCCGGGCCGCGGGTCGGGTGGATCTTGAACGCACTCCTCGAAGAAGTGCTCGACGATCCAGGGCGGAACGAGAAGGAGCATCTCACGGCGCGGGCCACGGCCCTCAATGGCCTGGATGACGATGCGCTCAAGACCCTTATGGCGCGTGCCAAAGAAAAGAAGGCCGCGGTCGAGGCGGCCGAAGAGGAAGCGATGAAGAAAGAGTTCAAGGTCAACTGAACGATCATTATTTTTTATCTCTCATGGAAATTCCCCTCAAGCGGTTCGATAAAGAGATCCCGTTGCCCGCGCGGCAGACCGAGGGCGCGGCCGCGTTCGATTTCGCCGCGCGCGCGGCGGTCACGATCGCGCCGGGTACGGTGGGATACATACCGTTGAACGTCGCGGTGGCCACTCCTCCCGGCCATTTCCTTCTCC
Source organism: bacterium (assembly GCA_021801885.1). Taxonomy (GTDB): domain Bacteria; phylum Patescibacteriota; class Minisyncoccia; order UBA6257; family 2-01-FULL-56-20; genus JAKAGE01. Next base: position 29,347 of record JAKABL010000001.1, on the reverse strand, counting down.
TTGCGGCGCGCAGTGGTACGCACAAGCGGGGACTTATGATGGCGAACGGCATCGGCATCGTCGACCCCGATTTTTCCGGGGACACCGACGAGATCAACGCCGCATACTATAATTTCTCGTCCGCTCCGGTCACCGTGGAAAAAGGGGAGCGCATTGCCCAAGGAATGTTCGTGCCTATCGCATCGTTCGTCTGGAAGGAGACGGAGGTCATGCCGCACGCGGATCGCGGCGGATTCGGCACGACCGGGAGGATATGAGGGCGCGCCGCCGCCCGCGCTGATTTGAATTCTTTCCCGAAACGCGGTTTAATAGGTGGGTTCGACATCTTCGGGCTGTAGTATACCGGTAGTACGTGCGCTTCGGGTGCGTAAAGACCGGGTTCGATTCCCGGCAGCCCGACAGAATTTATAAACCGCTCCCTTTTGGATGGGAGCGGTTTATATTTGCGATATTCAGGAACCCTTATTTTTATAGGCGCTTTTTTCCCAGGCTTGACTTCTTTTCGCGCCTGCGTATACTTACTCAGGACGCGATATGGTTATCAAGATCAACCTTTCAAAACACTCCGGCTGAAGCCGCGTTTTTGACGCAGCGAACGGCCGCCGAGTGCGGCTGATTTTTTTGAAAGGACAGCGCGTCGGTGCATTTTTCAATCTATCCGTCGGTTTTGGCGGACTTCCGGATTGTAGAGCCGGAGGAATAATAAGGAGACTCTGTGCCATTTATTAGATCGGAAGTAAGGAACTTCCGGTCCGCGTGGTTATGCATCCGCGCGCAATTTCTCATGGCAAGTCAGAGTCACACATCATCACATGATGATGGCGATCGCCGCATCTCTTTACGGATGTGCGGCGTGAGCAAGTCAGCATTGGGATGGTTGGCATTAAGGGCGAATGGTGGATGCCTAGACTAGAAAAGGCGATGAAGGACGTGGCGTAGCAACGAAATGCCTCGGGGAGGTGCGTAGCAACCTGTGATCCGGGGATGTCCGAATGGGGGAACCTCATTGAGCAAACCTCAATGGTTCGGCGCAAGCCGATCGCGTACCCGCTGAAGTAAAACATTCCAGTAAGCGGAGGAAAAAAGAACAAATCAGTTATTCCCTTAGTATCGGCGAGAGAACAGGGAAAAGCCCAAACTAAGGTTCTGATCTTACGATCGACCTTAGGGTAATAAGAAAAGAACGCTCTTTTAGCAAGTAACGTAGCGCGTCTGCGCCCGCCTTCGGGCGATGCGTACGTGCGTTGCGTTATTTGCTGATCGGTGGAGGAGTAAAAAAATCGTCAGCTAGCCGGAGCCGTCTGGAAAGCGGCGCCAGAGAGGGTGATAGCCCCGTAGGCGAAAGCCGATGATCTCCTTAGTTTTTTAACTTGAGTAGCTCGAGGTAAAACAGTCTCGAGTGAATTTGCCTGTACTATCAGGTAAGGCTAAATACTTTTCTAGATCGATAGTGAACAAGTACCGTGAGGGAAAGGTGAAAAGCAGGCCGGTGAGGCCGATGAAATAGAACCTGAAACCATTTGTCTACAAGGAATTGAAGCTCTAAGTGAAGGCCTTCGGGTCTTCGCGGAGCGACAATGTGCCTATTGAAGAATGATCCAACGACTTATCTTGTATTGCAGTCTAAGCGCGAATAGCGCGAAGGCACAGCGAAAGCGAGTCTTAATAGGGCGCCCATTATGCAGTACAAGATAGACCCGAAGCGTTATGAGCTTGCCTTGGCCAGGGTGAACGCCGCCGAAAGGCGGGGGAAGGCCCGAACCGGTTGATTGTTCAAAATCTTCGGATGAGCTGAGGTAAGGAGTGAAAAGCTAATCGAATAACGTAATAGCTGGTTCTCTCCGAAATAGTTTTAGGACTAGCGGTGGAAGTTCCCTGTGGGGGTAGAGCACTGGATGGTCTGTACAGGGGGAAACTCCGGCAGACCAATCAAACTCCGAATACCGCAGGCCCATATTCCACTAGTTAGACTGTGGGGGCTAAGCTCCATGGTCGCGAGGGGAAGAGCCCAGACCGTCATCTAAGGTCCCTAAATCCATGCTAAGTGTAAAAGGCAGTCCTCACCCATAGACAGATAGGAGGTTGGCTTAGAGGTAGCCATCCTTTAAAGAGTGTGTAACAACTCACTATTCGACGGGTGGCGGCGCCGAAAATGTACCGGGGCTAAGCATGGTACCGAAGCTACGGATTCGCTGACTTCATTGAGGAGAATCATTTCCTCGAACGTGCGTGAGGCGGTAGCTCAGTGGGGAGAGCGTCGCAAAACTATGCGAAGGTCGCTGGTTCAATCCCAGCCCGCTTCACCACTTTTATCCGCGGACCTTTCGGTTCACAGGAATATCTTTTGGCGAGTGCAATGCATTCGCCTCCTCAATGAAGTCAGTGAATGGTAGGAGAGCATTTCGGCCTGCAGTGAAGATCGATCCGCGAGGGCGATTGGAGCGGCCGGAAGAGAGAATGTTGGAATGAGTAACCACAATCCCAATGAGAAATTGGAACCCCGAAAATACAAGGTTTCCGTGGCACTGGCAATCATCCACGGGTTAGGCGGTCCTAAGGCAATCCCGAAAGGGGCAGTCGATGGGAAGCTGGTTAATATTCCAGCCCGACCGCGCGATCATAACCGGAGGACGAGGGAAATAAGCATCCGTGTCTTATTGGTTTGGCATCGTTTGTGGCAAGTTCATGCGGCCACCGACGGAAGGTCAGGAACTTACCTGGTCGACGGATGTGAAGAGCCCTCCGAGAAAAATCCGCTAAATCGAGCGCGTGGTCTCCGTACCGGAAACCGACACTGGTGTATAGGGCGAGTAGCCCAAGGGGAACGAGTGAGTCATCGTTAAGGAACTAGGCAAAATAGCGGCCGTAAGTTAGCGATAAGGCCTGCCCTTTCGATAGCAATATCGGCGGGGCCGCAGCGAAAGTCTCTCTGGCGACTGTTTACCAAAAACACAGCTCCCTGCTAACTGGCAACAGGATGTATAGGGGGTGACGCCTGACCGATGCGAGAAGGTCAAGCTTGGGGGTGGCGCAGCAATGCGTTTGCTCACTGAGTCAAGCCCTCGTCAATGTCAGCGATAACTATAATCGTTCTAAGGTAGCGCAATTCCTTTTCGGGTAAGTTCCGAAGCGCACGAAAGGCGTAACGACCGGAGAACTGTCTCAACGATGAGCTCGGTGAAAATGCAATTCCCGTGAAGATGCGGGATACCTGCAGCGGGACGAAAAGACCCCGGAAGCTTTACTGCAGCTTGGTATTGATTTCAGAGTTGTACTGCGTAGCGTAGTGGTGAGGATTTGAAGCGCGGATTTCGGTTCGCGTGGATCCGTCAATGAAACAGCCATCTTTACAATTTTGACGTCTAACCGGTTGGGGACCGAAAGGAAACCCAATTGAGACAGTGCTTGGTAGGCAGTTTAAATGGGGCGTTTTCCTCCAAAAGAGTAACGGAGGAGTTTATTAAGGTCGGCTTAGCCCGGATGGAAATCGGGCAGGACGTGCAAACGCAAAAGCCGGCTTGACTGCGAGACCTACAAGTCGAGCAGGTGCGAAAGCAGAAGTTAGTGACCCGACGGCTTCTTTATAGGAAGGCCGGAGACACCGGATAAAAGCTACTCCGGGGATAACAGGCTAGTATTGTCCGAGCGTCCCTAGCGACGACAATGCTCGGCACCTCGATGTCGGCTCGCCACAGCGCGGGGGTGGAGAAGCTCCCAAGCGTTTGGCTGTTCGCCAATTAAAGTGGCACGTGAGCTGGGTTCAGACCGTCGTGAGACAGGTCGGTCTCTATCTGCTGCAGGCGTTCATACTTGAGGGGAGTTGGCCTTAGTACGAGAGGACTGGGCTGAACATACCTCTGGTCTACCGGCTTTGGCACCAGCTGAATTGCCGGGTAGCTATGTATGGAAGGGATAAGCGCTGAAAGCATCTAAGCGCGAAGCCTACCCCAAGATTAGGTATGCGTGGTTTCGTGGAAGACTACCACGTTGATAGGCGCTAGGTGTAAGGTTCGCAAGGACTTTAGCCGAGGCGTACTAATAACCCCGCCAACCATCCCAATGCTGACTTGCATTAGCTGTTTCTTTCTGCTTTGTAGGGACGGCGTTCCGGTCTGCTGACCGGCCGCTCTCGGTCTCGGGTTGCGTAGCCGCCTCTTGGGCGGCGCGCGGCTCCGACATTCCCTCCGAAGCAGAAAGAAACAGCTTTCTACAATCAGAAAGAACGTTTTGGATTTGTGAAGAAGATTTTTGTGCTCCGAGGGGAGTCACGGAGGCGCGAAGGCGCCGAGTGCCTCGGCAAAAATTCAGAAGAATTTTATGCCGTCCCCGAGGAACATAAAAATCTTCTTCACAAGCCAAGAAACGGCTTTTTGATGTCGGTGCTTCATTCGGGCGTGCCCCACCTCTTCCCATTCCGAACAGAGAAGTGAAAGCGCCCCAATCCGATGATACTCATTTATGGGGAAAGTAGGATGTGCCGACATCAAAGTGCCGTTTTTTGTTATCTATTGTTAATGACGTAGAGATAGAGTTTCCATGCGCCGTGAACGGGAACGATCCTGTCGGGGATCATTCCGGGAAGGGGAAAGGCATAACTTATGATGCGCGCGCCGGGAGCCAGTTCTTTTGCGAGTTTCATCTCGATCTGCGGAAGTACTCTGTCCGCGAGAAAGCAAAAAACGACGTCGGCGGAACGGAGGTCTTCCTTGAAAAGATCATGGAAAAGTACCGTTGCGCGCCGTGCGCGGGTAACGGCGATGCGCGCGCGAGCGATGAGATAGGGGAGGACGCTTATCTCCATGCCGATAGCGCGCGCATGGAATTCCTGCGCGGCCACAATGAGCGATGTTCCGGTTCCCGCGCCAAGATCGTAGAACGTCTCGCCGGGTTTGAGCGATGCGGCCCGGAGTGCAAGGCGGATGGTACTTGCCATGCTTGGGAAAAATGGCGCAGCGCTTTTGCGGGCAATCTGCATCGAAATAAGGATCGCGCTTCCGCAGGCGATGATCACGATGCCTATGGCATATGCGGCGATGGTCAGTGCGAGCATGGGAATGGGGATTCGTTCGTTATGGAGCGGTACGCAGCCATGCGGCATTGTACGGCGCACCATCATTTTATCACCGTTGCCGTTTTGCCGTATAATGGACGTATGTCCACGCGCCGCGCGAAGCAATTCATCTATGGGATGTTCTACCTTGTGCTGTGGGCGGTATGCATTGCGATCGTCTACTTTGCCGTGCGTTTCGTCGCTCCTCCCACCCCTCCGGCCCCTCCCTGCACGGAAGCGACCTGTGCGCCCACGGGCACGGCGCCTCTCGCCACTTCGACCGTATGGACGTTTGTCACCGCGCCGCACCACTATACGTTCCTCGCTCAGGTTGCCAATACCGATCCGGATTACGCGGCGACCTATCTTGGCTATGCGATCGATCTTTACGATGCATCGGGTACGGTCATTCAATCCATCCCTGAAAGTTCGTTCGTCTACCAAGGGCAGACGAAATATCTCGTCGTGCCGAACGTCACGATTTCGAGCGCGTTCGTACGTGCGGGTCTTTCTCTCACGAGGGCGTATTGGCAGGCCTCATCCACCCTTGGCACATTACCCGATTTTTCCGTGGAAAATACAGCGACGCAGGGCACTTCTTCCACGGTCTCGGTGAGCGGACAGCTTACGAACGCGAACATTGCAACGACGAGATACGTCTTTGTGGACGCGATATTCCTTGGTACGAACGGCGCGCCTATCGGCGTTTCGCAAACCGAGATCAATAACGTAACGCCGGGCCAAACCGTCGATTTCTCCGTTATGTATCCGCAGACCGGATCCATCGATCCTGCGGCGAGCACCGTGCTTGTCTACGGATTGAAATGAGGATACAATCGTACCCAATGCAACACGCGGGCACGCGTCGTGGCGGCCGGCTCCCATATATTTCCTTATCGTAACCTGTTATGCTTGCACTTTTCCTTCCGGCGGGCGTGCTCGTGGGCATGGGGCTCATCGCGCTCTCGACGCTTTCCCTTCATTCGTTCATATTTCAGATCATCTGGACGGCGCTTGCCGCGTGTCTCGTGGTGCTGTTCATAAAGATCGACGCACGTTCGGTTTTCAATTCGCGATGGGTGGTGCAGGGGATGTATGGCTTTGGCGTCCTCCTTATGCTCGTGGCCCTTCTCGCCTCGCCGCTTGTGCGGCATACGCACAGCTGGATCGTGCTCGGGCCGCTCACGCTGCAGCCGGTCGAATTCATGAAGGTGGCCCTCATCCTTCTCTTTGCGAACTACTTCAGCAGGCGTCATCTTGCTATCGCACGATGGAAGACCATTCTTGTCTCCTTCCTCTTCTTCGCTATCCCGGCGGCGATTTCCATCAAGCTCCCGGACCTCAGTTCGGCGATCATCTTTTTCTGCATCTGGTTCGGGTTTCTCATATTTCTCGGTCTGCCTATGCGGCGCATGCTGGTGGCACTTGCGGTCCTTATCGCAGCCCTCGCGCTCACGTGGAACTTCGCGCTCAAAGGATATCAGCGTGCGCGCATTGCGGGGTATCTCGCGCCCCAAGAGAATGCCCTTGGCATCAATTACAGCGTGATCCAATCGAAGATCGCGATCGGCTCATCGGGCTGGTTCGGTAAGGGATACGGGCAGGGGACGCAGACCCAGCTCGGGTTTCTCTCCCAACCGACGGAGGACTTTATCTTTTCGGCGGTCGTCGAAGAATGGGGGCTTCTCGGCGCGCTCGTCGTATGCGGTGCGTTCTTTTTCCTGATATCCCAGATCGTGCGGATCGGTGCGCTTGCCGACGAGAATTTGGAAAAATTCATCTGCATGGGAACGGCCATCATGTTTTCGACGCAGTTCCTTTTGAATGCAGGATCGGCGACGGGACTTACCCCCGTCGTTGGCGTGACATTCCCGTTTTTGAGCTACGGCGGATCAAGTTTGCTTGCCGACGGGTTTCTTCTTGCGATCGTCAATTCAATAAGAAAACGGCTTGCATGATACACCCTCCACGATCGCGCGGACGCGCCATATTTTCTTTATAGTTTCTTCATGAACCGTCGCCGTACCACCATGGTCGCAGGGGCAACGCTCGCGCTCGTCGCATGCGTGGCGGGCCTTTTCCTCTATGCACTTTCTCCCGCCGACGCAAAGGACGCTTCTCCGAGGACCTTTGAGGTCGTGGCGGGACAGGGACTTCGCGCGGTGGCCGATCGTCTTGCGGCTGCTCACCTCGTCCGTTCCGCATCCGCCTTCGATGCCTATGCGTTCTTTGTGGGTCGCGCGACCATGGTCCGGCCGGGTCTGTATCGTCTCGCTCCTTCCATGACGAGCGCCGCCATCCTTAGTATCCTTACGAATCCTCATGCGAATGAAGCGACCGTAACCATTCCCGAGGGTGACAATCTCTTTCAGATCGACCGTCTTTTGAGCGATGCGCTCGTGATCAAACCGGGGGCACTTGTGGCGCTTCAAGCCTCCGGCACGGACGGCAACCTCGAAGGAACGCTCTTCCCGGACACCTACCAGTTCTACACCGATTCCTCGGCGACGTCGGTCGTCGCGGAGATGAGGGCGGGATTTGCCGCCAAGGCCGCGCCGCTCTTTGCGGCGGCGGGTCTCGGCACTTCGACGGATCCCGCGTCCGGCACTGCCGAGATGCGTACGCTCATCCTCGCCTCCATCCTCGAAAAGGAGGTTCCCGATCTGACCGATCAAGAGATCGTGGCGGGGATCCTTTTGAAGCGGATCAGGGCGGGGATGCCGCTCGACGTGGATGCCACGGTGTGCTATGGCGCCCTGCTCGCTGCCCATGGGGCCTCGACCTCCTGTGCCTCGCTCACCCCGCTTGACTTCAAAATGAAGTCGCCCTATAATACCTATCTATATGAGGGCCTCCCCCCCGGCCCCATCGGAAATCCCGGCGCTTCCGCGATCACGGCTGCGCTTCATCCCCAAAATTCTCCCTATTGGTATTACCTGAGCGACCCGGCGACGGGGAAGACTATATTCGCCAAGACCCTTGACGAACAAACCGCAAATAGAGTTAAATACTTAGAAAGCCATTGAAACGGAAATCCCTCGGAACTTCATGTAGGGACTAGCCGTTTTTTGCGCGTTGAGGGTCTTGACAGAAAATAACTTTTCATAACCATGGCAAAATTCACTTCCACAAAGGACTTCTCAAAATCAAAACCCCTCATTTCGCCCCTCAATCTCAACGAGGCGCAGCTGAAGTCCTATGAATGGTTCCTCAAAAAAGGCCTCAATGAGCTCCTCGAGGAGATTTCTCCGATCCTTGACCATACGGGGAAGGAATTTGCGCTTTATTTTTCGGACTATCGTTTTGACGAGCCGAAGTATGACGAAGTGACCGCGCGCTATAAGGAAGCCACCTACGAGGCCCCGCTTCGTTGCACATTGCGCCTCGTGAACAACCGCACGGGGAGGGAACAGAAGCAGGAAGTGTATTTCGGGGATTTCCCGATCATGACCGCGCGGGGTACGTTCATCATCAACGGCGTGGAGCGCGTCGTTGTTTCGCAGCTCGTCCGTTCACCGGGCGTGTACTTTACCGCAGTGCCGTATCGCGGCCATCAGCTTTTCGGCGCGAAGATCATCCCGAACCGCGGCGCATGGCTCGAGTTCGAGACCGATGCGAACGGCGATATCGGCGTGAAGATCGACCGCCATCGGAAGGTTCCGGTGACGGACCTTTTGCGCATCTTCGGCATGACGACCGACGACATCAAGAAGGCCTTCGAAGGCGCGGATACCGGCCTCATCAAATACATCGATGCGACCCTTAAGAAGGATGTCGCGAAGGATGCCGATGAATCGTACGTCGAGATCTACCGCCGCCTCCGTCCGGGCGATCCCGCGAACGCGGAGACCGCGCGCAACCTTATTGCGGCGATGTTCGAACGCGCCGATCGCTACGATCTTTCCGATGTGGGCCGCTACAAGATGAATCAGCGTCTCGACCTCGACCGGAAGCGCAGCACGAAGCTTCTCGAGAAGGAAGACCTCATTGCGATCGTGAAGGAGATCATCCGCCTCAACAACGATCCGGAAGCCGAACAGGACGACATCGACCATCTCGGCAATCGCCGCCTCAAGGCGGTGGGCGAACTGCTCCAGGGCCGGCTTCGCATCGGCCTTGCGCGCTTGCGCCGCATCATTCAGGACCGCATGTCGACGGAGGACAAGGATTCGCTCCAGCCCGCGCAGCTCGTCAATTTCCGCCCTATCGCGGCGGTCATCAAGGAGTTCTTCGCGTCATCCCAGCTGTCCCAGTTCATGGACCAGGTGAACCCGCTCGCGGAGCTTGAACACAAGCGCCGCATTTCCGCGCTCGGTCCCGGCGGTCTCACGCGTGAACGCGCGTCCTTCGAGGTGCGCGACGTGCATCGCTCCCATTACGGACGCATCTGCCCGATTCAGACGCCGGAAGGTTCGAACGTGGGACTTATCAACTATCTTGCAAGTTACACCCGCATCAATGACTTCGGGTTCCTCGAGGCGCCCTATGCGCGCGTGAAGAACGGCGCCGTGACCGACGAGATCGTCTGGATGGACGCTTCGGAAGAGGAGAAATATAAGATCACCCATGCGGGCAGTCCTCGGGATGAAAAGGGTGCGCTCATCGGCACCGCGCTCGAGACCCGCATCAAGGGCGAGCCGGGCACGTGCGCGCCGGAAGACATCGATTTCATTGATATCGCCGCGAACGAGTTCATTTCCGTGGCTACGTCGCTCATTCCATTCCTCCAGCACGATGACGCGAACCGCGCCCTCATGGGTTCGAACATGCAACGCCAGGCCGTGGTGTCCGTGAATCCCGATGCGCCGTACGTTTCGACCGGTCAGGAGGAGAAGGTGGCCCTCGATTCGGGCTACGTGATCCTTGCGGAGGGCCCCGGTGAGGTGATGGAGGCCGACGGCAGCCATATCAAGGTGAAGTACGAGAAGGCGACCAAGACCTATACGCTCGAGAAGTTCAAGCGCTCCAACCAGTTCACCTGTATCTCACAGAAGCCGCTCGTGGTGCGGGGCGAGAAAGTGAAGAAGGGGCAGATCCTCGCGGACGGCCCCTCGATCGAGAACGGCGTCCTTGCGCTCGGGCAGAATCTCCTTGTGGCGTTCGTATCGTGGGAAGGTGCGAACTATGAGGACGCCATCATCATTTCCGAGCGCGTGGTCCAGGAGGACCGCTTCACCTCGATCCATATCGATGAATATTCCTGCGATGTGCGCGACACGAAGCTCGGTCCCGAGGTGACGACCTATGATATTCCGAACGTCTCCGAGGATAAGCTCAAGAACCTCGACGAGGAGGGTATTGTGCGCATCGGTGCGGAAGTGAAGGCGGGGGATATCCTCGTCGGCAAGATCTCCCCGAAGGGCGAGTCGGAGCTTACCTCCGAAGAACGTCTCCTCCGCGCTATTTTCGGCGAGAAGGCGCGCGACGTGAAGGACACGTCGCTCACGCTCCCGCACGGCAAGGTGGGGCGCGTCGTCAACGTGAAGATCTTCGACCGCGAGCGCGGCGACAAGCTCGAACCGGGCATCATCCGCCGTATCCAGGTGGAGATCGCGGAGCTCCGCAAGGTGCAGGCAGGCGACAAGCTCGCCGGCCGTCACGGCAACAAGGGTGTCATTTCGCAGGTCCGCGCCGTGGAAGACATGCCGTACCTCGAAGATGGCACGCCGGTGGACATCATCCTGAATCCGCTCGGTGTCGTATCCCGCATGAACCTCGGACAGATCCTCGAGACCCATCTCGGGTGGGCAGCCTCCAAGCTCGGTTATCGCGCGATCACTCCGGGTCTCGATTCGGCCACCGAAGCGGACATCCGCACGGAACTCAAGAGGGCAGGCCTTCCGGAGGATGCCAAGGCAACGCTCTTCGACGGACGCACGGGAGAGCCTTTCCAGAACCGCGTGATGGTGGGACAGATCTACATGCTCAAGCTCAACCACCTCGTGGAGGACAAGGCGCACATGCGTTCGATCGGTCCCTACTCTTTGATCACCCAGCAGCCGCTCGGCGGTAAGGCGCAGTTCGGCGGACAGCGCTTCGGCGAAATGGAGGTGTGGGCCCTCGAGGGATATGGCGCGCGCCATACGCTCCAGGAAATGCTCACGATCAAATCCGACGACGTCGTCGGACGCGCGGCGGCCTACGAATCGATCATCCGCGGCGAGCAGATCAAAGAACCGAACGTCCCCGCATCGTTCAACGTGCTCGTCAATGAATTGAAGTCGCTTGCGTTCAACATCCAGCCGCTCTATGAGTCGGAGACCGATCGCAAGGACAATTTCTCCGCGCTCAAGATCAGCGTGGCGTCGCCCGAGGATATCCTCCGGTGGTCGCACGGCGAGGTCACCAAACCGGAGACCATCAACTACCGCACGCAGCGTCCGGAGAAGGATGGCCTCTTCAGCGAGCGGATCTTCGGTCCCACGAAGGATTATGAATGCTACTGTGGCAAGTATCGCCGCATCCGCTATAAGGGCGTGGTGTGCGACAAGTGCGGCGTCGAAGTGACGCGCGCGGCCGTCCGCCGCGAACGCATCGGCCATATCGCGCTCGCGACGCCGGTGTCGCATATCTGGTTCCTTAAGTCCATTCCTTCGCGCCTTTCGCTCGCGCTCGACGTGTCGGCGCAGAAGCTTGAGCGCGTGATCTACTATTCCGCGTACATCATCACGGACATAAAAGAGGAGAACCGCAAGGCGGCCCTCGAAGAACTCGAGCGCGAGCTCAAGGGCAAGCTGAAGACCGTCGGCAACAAGGACAAGGAAGTGAAAGGGGAGATCATGGAAGCCGCGGACACCACGAAGGACTACCTTGAGAAGCTCCGCATCGGTCAGATCCTCAGTGAGAACGAATACTTCACGCTGTCGCGCAAGTTCGGCAATATCTTCAAGGCATCGAGCGGCGCAGAGGCGGTGCAGTCGATCCTCCAGAAGATGGACCTCAAGAAAGAGGTCGCCGCGATCGAGAAAGAGCTCGAAGGCGCGCGCGATCCCATGGCGCAGTCGAAGCTTCTTCGCCGCCTCAAGATGTTCAAGGCGATGGTGCGCAATGGGCAGCGTCCCGAATGGATGGTCATGAACGTGCTCCCGGTGCTTCCTCCGGACCTTCGTCCGATGGTGGCCCTCGACGGAGGCCGCTTCGCAACCTCCGATCTCAACGATCTCTATCGCCGCGTCATCAACCGCAACAACCGCCTGAAGAAGCTTCTCGAGATCAAAGCCCCGGATGTCATCGTGCGCAACGAAAAGCGCATGCTCCAGGAGGCCGTTGACGCGCTCATCGACAACTCTGCGCGGTTCGGCACGCAGCAGATGTCCGCACAGCGCCGTCCGCTCCGTTCGCTTGCCGACATGTTGAAGGGCAAACAGGGACGCTTCCGCCAGAACCTCCTCGGCAAGCGCGTGGACTATTCCGGCCGCTCGGTCATCGTGGTCGGTCCGAAGCTCAAGATCGACGAGATGGGTATTCCGAAGCGCATGGGCCTCGAGCTCTTCCGTCCTTTCGTCATCAGCGAGATCATCAAGCGCGGCATGGCGCACAACATGCGCTCCGCATCCCGCTTCATGGAAGAGCACACGCCGGAAGTCCTCGCCGTGCTCGAAGAGATCATCAAGGACAAGTACGTGCTTCTGAACCGCGCGCCGACGCTCCACCGCCTTTCGGTGCAGGCGTTCCGTCCGCAGCTCGTCGAAGGCCTTGCCATCAAGCTTCCGCCGCTCGTGTGCGCTGCGTTCAACGCGGACTTCGACGGCGACCAGATGGCCGTCCACCTCCCGCTTTCCGTGGCAGCCCAGGAGGAGGCGCGCGAGATCATGTCCGCAGGCAAGAACCTTTTGAAGCCTGCGACGGGAGACCTCGTACCGGGCCCGTGGAACGACATCGCGCTCGGCAGCTACTACATCACCCGGATGGACACGCTTCCGGAGAACGCCGACGTCAAGCATTTCGCGGATTACGACGAGGTCATGCTCGCGTATCATTTCGGCCATATCAAGCTTCATACGCCGATCAAGGTTCTCGGTATGGACGAACCCACCACGGCCGGTCGCCTCATCTTCAATAAGGCGCTCAACGGGACCATTCCCTATGTGAACGAGCTCGTCACCAAGAAGAAGCTCAATGCGCTCCTTGGTCGTGTGTTTGCCGTGAAGGGCATGGATGCCGCGCGGGATGTCATTGATCGCGTGAAGAGTCTGGGCTACGATACGGCGACCATCTCCGGTATCACCTGGGCCATGGCGGACCTCCTCGTGCCGACGCAGAAGAAAGACATGATCGAAAAGGCGGACAACGAGGTCGCGCTCATCCATCAGCAATACGACGAAGGCCTTCTTACGCCGGTCGAGCGCCGCAGCCGCGTGATCAGCGTATGGGAGAAGGTGAAGAACGACCTTGCGAAGCTCATCGCGGACATCTTCCCCGAAGACAACCCGATCTATCAGATCGTCAATTCAGGCTCCCGCGGATCCTGGTCCCAGCCGATCCAGATGATGGGTATGAAGGGTCTCGTGCAGAATCCGAAGGGCGAAACGATCGAACTTCCGATCAAGTCTTCGTTCAAGGAAGGGCTTTCCATTCTCGAGTATTTCATTATGACCCACGCGGCGCGCAAAGGTACCACTGACACCGCGCTCAAGACCGCGCAGGCAGGATATCTCACTCGCCGTCTCGTCGATGTGGCCCAGGACCTTACCATCCGCGAAGAGGACTGCCATACGAAGGAAGGCATCGAGATCGCGCGTGCCGACGGCAAGGAGTTCAATCAGAGCTTTGCATCCCGCCTTTTCTCGCGCACGGCACTCGATGACGTGAAAGTGGGCAACAAGATCCTCGTGCATGCGGGCGAGACCATCGACCAGGAGACCGCGGAGGCGATCGAAGCGGCCGAAAAGATCGATCATGTCGTCGTTCGTTCGCCGATCACCTGCAAGACCTTCTATGGGATCTGCATGAAATGTTACGGGTACGACCTTTCGAGCAATAAGCCGGCCGCCCTCGGTACCGCCGTCGGCGTACTCGCCGCGCAATCCATCGGCGAGCCGGGCACCCAGCTCACCATGCGTACGTTCCACCAGGGAGGCGTTGCCGGCGCCGACATCACCCACGGTCTGCCGCGCGTGGAAGAAATCTTCGAGACCCGCGCGCCGAAAGGGCGCGCCATCCTCGCGCCGTTCGACGGCACGGTGGACAAGATCGAAGAGCGCGGCACGCTCAAGGTGGTCCGCTTCATTCCCGAGACGAAGAAGGGCAAAGCGACGGATGTCAGCGTTCCGCGCGGCACGGTCCTCTTTGTGCAGGCGGGCGACACGGTGAAGAAAGGCGATCGCCTTTCGGAAGGCAATCTCGATATCCATGAGCTCTATGCCCACAGGGGCATGAAGGAAGCGAGCCGCTATATCGTGAACGAAGTGCAGAAGATCTATGCGTCGGAAGGCGCGTCCATCAACAACAAGCACATCGAAATGATCGTGCGCCAGATGTTCTCCCGCGTGAAGATCACGGACGGCGGTGATGCTCCTGATTTCGTGATGGGCGAGGTCGTGGAAAAGTCCCGCTTCCTCGAAGTGAACCGCGAGATCAAGAAGCAGGGCGGCAAGCCTGCGAAATCAGAGGAGACGCTCCTCGGCATCACCCGCATCGCCCTTTCCGCGGAATCGTTCCTTTCGGCGGCATCCTTCCAGGACACGTCGCGCGTGCTCGTGAAGGCCGCCATTGAAGGTAAGATCGACAAGCTCCGCGGCCTCAAGGAAAACGTCATTATTGGGCGCCTTATTCCTGCGGGAAAGCAAGAGATCGTCTCTGACGCCATTCTCCACGAGGCCGAAATGGAGGAGGAAGAAGAGGAAGCCGCCATGGCGGGCAGCTAATCTGGACATTTCTCCCCGATCCTGCTACCATTAGCCCGTTATCTCCACTATCATCATGACGAACGAAGAAAAGGACAAAAAAGAATATGAGCTTGGCGTATTGATCCTCCGCGAGGAAGATCTCCCAGGCGTGCTTGCACTCCTTGCGGAGCACCATGCCGACATTACGTCCGAGGCACGGGCAAAGAAGCTCGCGTTCGCGTATGAGATCAAGGGGCATAAGGAGGGCGTGTTCGCGAGCATCACCTTTAAGGCCTATGGCGACGAGGTGAAGGCACTTGAGCATGCGCTCGGCCTTCGCGCCGACGTCCTCCGCGCGCTGGTGGTCAAGCTTCCCAAGCCCTCTGTCCGTCCGGTTGCCGCGAGCGGTGCATCTCCTGCAATGGGCGAACGGCCCCATGCGGTCCGGCCCGGGGGAGAGCCGCGCTCTGCGGCCCCCAAGCCTCTCAGCAATGAGGCGCTCGAAAAGAAACTGGAAGAGATCCTCGGATAAACGCACAACGGCCCTCAATGAGGGCCGTTGTTTTCGCTGCTTTTTTTTGAGACCCTCTTTCCGGGGATTGAGGATTCTTTGAACTTTTCTTCGGAGAACATTTAGCGTATAGTGGTACCATACAGGGGTCGAACCTAATCAAATAACCCTTCATATCCATGGATTTCAATAAAGTGATCATCGTAGGCCGGGTGACGGCGGACCCGCAACTTCGGACGACCCCCGGGGGGCAGTCGGTCGTGACGATCGGGGTGGCGACCAATCGTACCTGGACCGATAAGGCGGGAGCCAAGCAGGAAGATACGGAATTCCATAATATCGTGATCTGGGGGCGTCAGGCGGAGGTGGCGGGCCAGTATCTCGTGAAAGGCTCGACCGTCCTCGTGGAGGGGCGTTTGCAGACGCGCAGCTGGACCGACAAGCAGGGGCAGCAGCGGCGGACGACCGAGATCATGTGCGAGCGATTTCAGCTCGGTCCTCGTCCTACCGGCGGTGGGGGAGGGTTCCGAAGCGGCAGCGCCGGCTCCGGGGCGGATATGGAAGCCATGCCTTCTGGAGGGGCCGATAAGGGCGCAGATGCGCCTTCCCTCGATGATATCCCCGTCATCAATCTGGAGGACGAAGAGATCAAACCCGAAGATATCCCGTTCTAGATATTTAAGGGGAGGGGGGTGGAAAAGGGTGCAGAATGCCCTTTCCTTCCCTCTTGCTTAAAACGACATTATCGAGTATCATATTCGAGTTATGGCCAAGAAGATCAAAACCGTTCTGAAGCTCCAGCTCCCCGCGGGCGGTGCGAATCCTGCGCCTCCGGTGGGTACCGCGCTCGGCCCTCAGGGCATCAATATTCAGGATTTCTGCAAGCAGTTCAACGACGCCACGAAGGACATGAAGGGCGATGTGGTGCCTGCGGAGATCACCATCTACGAGGATCGTTCGTTTTCATTCGTACTTAAAACCTCTCCCGCTTCCGCGCTTCTCAAGAAGGCCGCTGGCATCGAGAAGGGTGCCGCTGATTCTCTCAAGAGCAAAGTTGGCAAGGTGAGCAAAGCGGATATCCGCGCAATCGCCGAAAAGAAGCTTGTCGACCTCAACACCGACGATCTTAATGCCGCTGAGAAGATCATCGCCGGCACGGCGAAGAACATGGGAATTGAGGTTACCTCGTAGAATAGTTTAAAAGATCAATAAAATCAGGGTTCGCCCAAAATTATCATTGGGCGCCCTGGCGAAAGCCGATCGTAATTGATCGGCTTTTTCGTTGCATCCAAAAGGTCGGCAAATCTAAACGCCCCTATGAGATGCAAAAAGAAAGAAAGCGGTTTTCCCGCTGGGAAACGTGCGTTCGGTGCGACCGCCGCTGCCGCAAGATCTATCACTTCGGCCGACAAGACGAAATGGTCGCGGTTCTTTGTCGGGATTGCTCGCGGGCGATAACCCCGAAAAATCATGGAAGGATTTACCCGTCTCGGCGCAGTATCGAGCGCGGCTACGCGGTCCGTTCTCTTGCGCCAGCTCACCGATAGGCAGACAAGGGTGTATCAGGCGTTCGTGGAGGAGATTGGGAACATCCGCGTGCCGAAAATGGTCGAGCTCGTGAAGATCGCGAACTGCCTCGGGATCACCTACAAGGCTGCCCGGTGCGCCAAAAACACGCTCGTCAAAAAAGGATTTTTGGAGCAGTGGACTACGACGTTCAAAGATCCAGAGAAAGGCCGCGGGTTTTTCCGCAAAGCGACGTATTATCGGATCAAGTTTTAGATTTCTTGATGCGATTGAGGTTTTGAAATTCCTCTTTCAGAAGGATATTAAGCATTTGGGTAGAACCTTCTTTAATCAGCACGTTTTCCGCCTCCTGATAAACCGCCCAGATTTTTTCCTTTATATCTTTTAGATCGAGCTCTTCTTTGTTGAAGCTGCCATTTTTTGTGGTCAATAATTCTTTATCTTTTTTGCGTTTAAAAATTACCGCCTTACCTTCAGGAGAGAAGGCAAGGGATATATGAGCAATTTTATTTCTATATTTTTGAATATTTCTTATGGATTTACAAACGGCAAGGTACTTTTTTTCATCAAACGACTCGCTTCTTTTAGTGGCAATCATAGCAACTCTCGAAATGACTTTTTCGAGAAAATTTATTTTTTGCTCGAAAGTTTCAAAAATATTGCCATCGTTCAATGTGTCGTTTATCAAAATTATTCGCTCCTGTCCGTAAACTGAGGCGAAAGCATTACTTATAAGCATTACTACAATATTTTCAATCCTGTTGAAAACAGTGATTATTTCTCCAACTTCACCAAGCTCTAGCTTGTGCTCCTCAAAAAATTTTTTCGCCGTATCACTCATGTCCACCATTATACCCTTGCAGTGCATAGGGGCAAATATATTAATTAATTTCTTAATTAATTAAGATTTGCCCCCTCCGTGTTTTTTCTTGGGTTTCCGCTTCATTTCCTTGTTTCGCTTAATGATATATTTGCCCCTTTCGCTTTTTATTTCCACTGCCAAAGTGTGGACAAGTTTTGTGGCGGCAGTTATGCACACTTTGGCCCCGCGGAAATCTTGAGACTGCCGCTCCAGAATAAAACCATGATCGCCTGTTCGATTTGCGATGACAGCTACTGGTGCGACGGCGGCAGGATATGCGACTGCGCGTGCCACGACGCCGAACGCGAATTGGATGATGTCGAAGACGATCTTGAGGAAGATGATTTCGACGACGAAGAATACGACGACGATTAGCCATGACACCCATTCTCACCATCATCGGATTCATCATCCTCTACTGGCTCGCGAAGCGCATGACGCAGATCAGGCGGCCGCCCCGTCCGTTGGGATTCTACATCCCGCCGAAAAAGTCCTGGTGGCAAAAGATATTCAAAAAATGAACTGGTATTTTTTCAACGGATTTTGGGCAGGCGGCCTCTCGATGATCCTCGTCCTCGTCGCCCTCATTTGGTCGGTTCCCGAAAATGCCGACAAGGGGAAACGCGACAATGACGACGATTACCATTACGAGCCGCTCGACGACGATAACGATCATTTCCGACCTGCATGACCTTCCAGTATTTCTTCGCCCTCATCCTCGTTACGTTCGCCCTCGATTTCTTCATCGTGGCGCTCGTGGACGGTGTGGTCGGGATCTTCCTCGGCATTACGGGCAGCAAGTGGATCAAGGTCGTCATCCGGAACCCCTGATATGCCCCCGCTCGATCAAATTTTCCTCGCGTGGTCTCAAGTGGTGAATCCCTCATGGATTCTCGTCCTGTTCGGCATGACAACCGCCCACGCGCTTTTCTTCACTTTCATTGATACCTGGCTATGAGAACAAAGGTCGCATACAAATCAATATCGCATCCACCATGATCAAGAAGATCTCCATGTGGGTCTCGGGCGCTGGCGCCGCGGTCCTCGGCACAATTGCCGTCGCCGCCGCTCACGCGCAGACGATCCCCGCGGGAACGCTTACGGTGCCGTCTTCGACGGTAACGGATCTCCTGGCTTCGGTGTCCAACATCTTCACCGATCCGGGCATCCTCGGCCTCGTCATCATCGCCGCCGCCGTCCCGCTCGTCTTCTACTTCGCGAAGCAGGTCATCGGCCTCCTTCCGAAGTCCCGGGCCCGCGTCCACTAAGCGCAGCTTTGCCGCCCCGCTTAGGGCGTATAGGCGAGGGGATGTATCGAGTGAGGACACCCCTTCGCGTATGCGCATGAAAAGAATCACCATCGCCATTTCAATACTCGGCACCCTGGCGCTCGCGCCCGCCTTCGCGTTCGCGCAGACGGCCACCGACACCATCCAGCTTCCGTCTGATCTCACGGCGCAGATCCTCGCCCAGGCGACCGCATTGCTCGGTTCCTTGAGTGCGTACATGGAGCTCATCATCGGCGTGCTGCTCGCCCTCGTCGTCGTCGAATTCGTGATCGGCGCCATCCGCCACCGCGGCCAATAACGGACATGGAATATCCCCGCCCACCACCATGAAGAAATACTTTGCCGCCGCGTTCGTGCTCTTGCTTGGCGTTTCCATATTTGCGACGCATGACGCGTTGGCATACAGCATCACCGACCCCTCGACCTACGTGCAGCCCGATTCGATCTACCTCGACCAGAACGGCAACCTTGTGATCGACTGGCACAAGGTCCAGCTCGGCTTTGGCGGGTACGACCTGCCGGGCGGCATCATGGTCTCGATCAACGGGACAAGCACCGATCCGGAGCTCAGCTACAACGGCCCGTATTCCGGATGGTCGGCCGGCGGCCACGTTCTCACGCACGGCGGCGTGGGCACCGGGGGCGGGTGCGCGGGTGGGTTCGGCAGCACGTATGCGGGCGCGAGCCAGGCGCCGTACGGCAACACGTACGGCCCGATGAGCACGGTATGGAACGCGAACACCAACTCCTTCGTGCCGACGGTGAGCATCACGCAAGCGACGCCCATTTATCTCACTTTTTTCTACTACAACGGCTACACCTGCGGCGTGAGCGAATCCCTGCCGACGGATGGCAGCCAGTATTGGGAGACGTACTACGTGAACTCAATCCAGGAGCCCGTGCAGCCGGTCTTCCTCCAGCCGTTCGACGGCGCGGTGATCGGCGCTTTTCCGAACTGGGATTTTTACCTCTCGAACAATTCGACGAGCACCCAGAGCGGGGTCGTAACCGTCCACTTCGGCACGGGTCCGGGCAACCTCACGCTCGAGGCGTCCACGACGTACACCGACCTACCGCCCGGAACGGATACCGAGCTCAAGATCCCGCAGACGTACCAATTCATCACGCCCCAGGGGCCGCCGTCCAGCACCTGGTACGCCGACCTCGAAGTGGCGAACACCTCGACGAACTTCGACATCACGGGATCGGTCATCAGCTTCACGATCAGCAACACCGCTCCAGCCGTCGCACCCTTCCCGAACGGTATGTTCAACTTCGGGGGAGGGGAAACGTCATCCACCGCGGCGAACTGCCAATTCACCACGTCGAGCTTCCTTACCGATCCGGTCGGCAATCTCGAAGAAGCGGGCTGCAATTTGTTCATTCCGAACACATCCGAGCAGGCTGATCTTTTTGATTCCTTCAATGGCACGTGGAGCCAGCTTTCGACGCGCGTTCCCTTCGGCTACGCGGGCATCATCGTGTCCGCATTCCAGAATTTCCAGGAAGGCGTGAACACGAGCACCTTGATGACGACGACCACCTACGCGGCGCTTTCGTCCGTCTTCGATCCCCTGAAGGCGGGAATCTCCTTCATGCTCATCCTTGCGCTCGGCTTTTGGATCTTCCGCTTCATCCAGCACATCACGCTATGATCGTCTACTGGCTTTTTAAGATCCTCATCTACCTCCTGGGGCTCGTTACCGCCCCGCTTACGCTGCTTCCCGTGGCGTCGCTTTCGGTGAACCTCACGGGCACGCTTTCCCAGGCGGGCAATTATCTCGCCCTTTTCGACCTCTTCCTGCCCATATCGACGCTTTTCATTGTCTTCGGCATCGTCGTATCGGTCGAGGCGGGCTACTTCGGGTACAAGGCCGTGAAATGGATCTATAACAAGATCCCTGGCGTGAACTGATCCAATGACATGCGACACCTTGATCTTTTTTCCGGCATTGGCGGGTTCGCCCTCGCGGCGCAGTGGACGTGGGGCGACGAGTATGAGAACGTCGGCTTTTGCGACAACAATGAATTTTGTCAGGCGATATTAAAGAAAAACTTTCCTCATGCGAAAATCTATGGAGACATCAGGGAGCTATCGGTCGAGCGACTTCTTGCCGACGCCGACCGCGGCGGACACGTTCACGCCGAACCTCAAAAGCTCGCAGACGAAAAAGGGAAGCAAGCACAGCATGAACCTGCCCGACGCCTTGCGCTCGATCTCCTCACGGGCGGATTCCCGTGCCAGCCTTTCAGTGTCGCCGGGAAGCGTCGAGGCAGTGCGGATGACCGTTATCTCTGGCCTCACATGCTACGGGTCATACAAGAGACGCGACCCCGTTGGATCATTGGCGAGAATGTTGCTGGGATCGTCCGCCTGGCGCTCGACCAGGTGCTCTCTGACTTGGAAAACGAAGGCTACGCCGTCCAGCCGTTTATTATTCCAGCTTGCGCCGTCCAAGCCCCGCACCGGAGGGACAGGGTCTGGATCGTTGCCCAATATGGCGCCGACGCCCGTCGCGAGCGAGACGACGGGAGGGGAATACACGAAAACTGTGCAGTTCAAGAACGGGGTGTTTTTCCGCCGATCGAAAGCGAAAGGGGTGCGGCACGGCGCGCGCCTGGGGCAGATCCTGCCGCGCCTGCCCGAACTTTTGCCCACGCCCAAGGCGCAGGACAGCAGGGCTGGCTCTACGGATCGGGGCAAATCAAATTTTGGGGAGACGATTCAGGGATCGGCTGGCTTGAGGCTGCAACCGCTCTTTGTGGAGTGGATGATGGGCTTTCCGCCCGCCTGGACGGACGCGAGCTAACCGCGAAAGGACACCGGATCGAGCGGATAAAGGCGCTTGGGAACGCCATCGTGCCGCAAGTGGCAGCGGAGGTGATGCGGGGAATAAAGGCGGCGGAATCTTAGTTTTACACAGGGATTTCATCGGTATATGGTATGATATTCCTATGGGCAACCCAGCTTTTGTTCGGAATAATCGCTCCGAGAGAGAGAGAGAGAGAGTAATTCCACCTGCGGCCATGCTCGATAAGGGCTTCACCCTCATCGAGCTTCTCGTCGTGATCGCGATCATCGCCATTTTGGCGGTGGTCGTCGTCTTGACCCTCAATCCCGCCCAGCTTCTCGCCCAATCGAGGGATGCGAACCGCCTCTCCGACCTTGCCACCCTGAACTCGGCGATCAATTTGTATACCACTGACCAAGGGGGCGCTTCCAATTTCTCCCTCGGCACCTCATCCGTCACCTACGTTTCCATTCCCGATCCGAATGCCACCTCGACCGCAGGCACGGACTGCTCCCTTATGAGCGGCAATTTCCTCGCAGGCGGATCTTTCCACTGCGCCGCATCAAGCACCTATCGCAACGCTTCGACCACCGGCTGGCTGCCGATCAATTTCAATAGCATTAGCGCTGGAAGCCCCTTCGGCTCC
This sequence comes from bacterium, assembly GCA_021801885.1. Classification (GTDB taxonomy): domain Bacteria; phylum Patescibacteriota; class Minisyncoccia; order UBA6257; family 2-01-FULL-56-20; genus JAKAGE01. Next base: position 6,843 of record JAKABL010000001.1, on the reverse strand, counting down.
CTCCCCGTCGATCCCGTGAATTCCACCTCAAGCAACTTTTACTACACCTACGAATCCTTCGGCACCACCTTCCGCGTCACGGCCGTCCCCGAATCCCAGAAATATCAGGCGATGCTCGTGCAGAATCCTCTCGCCTTCACGGTCGGCTCCGCCGCCAACCTCACGGGCGCCTGGGTGCCCGTCCCCGGCAACAGCACCTTCGGTACCGGCAATTTCATGGTGATGAAGTACGACGCGTCATGCGTGAACCGCACGACGGGTGTGGGCCTCACCTCTCCTTTGGATGGCACCGCCGTGAACGGTTACAACAATGGGGGCGCGGGTGTGAATACGAACAACTGTTCCCAAGCGAACGGCTATGCCCCCGCCTCGATCGCCACCGGCTATCCCATCGTGGACGTGTCCCAGACCCAGGCCGCGAGCTACTGCGCTTCGATCGGCGCCCATCTCATGACGAACGCGGAGTGGCAGACCATCGCCTGGAACGCGGAGGGGCAGGGATCAAACTGGTACGGCGGCACGGTGGGTACGAACTATGTGTATTCGGGACACAACGACAACATTCCCGCAAACGCAAGCCTCCCTTCCACAAGCGATTCCCAGAACTGCGTGGGCACCGACGGCCCTTCCTCCTGCGGCGGCACGGGATCGGCGAATTCCCAGATCCGCACCCTCACGCTCTCGAACGGCAGCATCGTCTGGGACATGGCGGGCAACCTCTGGCAGTGGACGAGCGACACGATCCAGGGACAGAACGAGCCGTATGGCGGCAGCCCGGGCTTCACCTGGCGCCAATATACCGCGATCACGAACTGGGGCACGATGACTCAGCAGACCGCGGGGCCTCTCAACAACGCATGGAGCTCTACACAAGGCATGGGCGAAATATATTCCGACGGCACCTCGGGCAATACCACCGTCTATGGTTTCCTCCGCGGCGGCGGTTGGGGCAATGGCGCGAATGCGGGGGTGGAGACACTCAACCTGAGCCTTACTCCCGGCGGCACGAACAACAGCGTCGGATTCCGCTGTGCCCGGTAGCCGCCGCGTAGCCATCTGAAATCTGCAATCTATCTTCGCATTTTTTCTTTCTGCCTCTGCCTCCTTCCGCCATGCTGGACGACCTTGCCATCTACCAAAAGACCTACGACTTCATGCTGTGGTTGCATCCCGTCGTGAACAAATTCCCCAAGAGCCAGCGGTTCGTGCTCGGCCAGCGCATTGAGAATAAGACCATCGACCTCATCCACGCGTTCATCGTCGCGAACGCCGCGCGGGAGAAACATACCCTACTCGCCGCCGCGAGCGCGGATCTCGACGAACTCCGCATGCTTGTCCGCCTCGCGAAAGACCTCCGGTTCATGAGTGTGCGGCAATACGGCTTCGCGGCGGAGCGCATGAACGAGATCGGCCGGATGCTCGCGGGATGGATGGCGCGATTTCCCCAGCCGAACGCGGCGTGATGCGGTAGAATGGAAGATGCCCGGCATCGCCGGGCAGGGACAGGGGTGCACCACAGTGGAGTTTCATCCGCGGCGGCAATTGGAACAATGGCGCGAATGCGGGGGTGGAGACACTCAACCTGAACAATACTCCCGGCAACACGAACAACAACATCGGATTCCGCTGTGCCCAGTATTCATCATCGAATGCATTGGCCCGAACAGGGGATTCACGGATCCCTGCGCGCATCGCGCGCATGTCTGCGCCAAGACGGCTACTGCCCCTCTTCCTTCCCGAAAGGGAAAATATCATCCGTTCCTCTGCGGGATCGCGCGGAATGCGCCCTCCCGCAGAGCCAAGGGTGTCGTTCGCATTTCCATCCATGAATCTTTTTGACCAGGTCATTGATTTCGAGAATTTGCATCGCGCATACCGCGATGCCCGCGCGTGCAAGCGCTATCGCACCTCCATCCTGAAGTTCGGCCGCGACCTCGAGGAACATCTCGTGCGGCTCCGCTGGGAGCTTGGGACCGGGCGATACCGCCACGGTGGCTACCGCGAATTCGTCGTGACCGATTCCAAGAAGCGCACCATCAAGGCGGCTCCCTTCCGCGACCGCGTGGTGCACCACGCGGTGTGCAATGTGATCGAACCCATTTTGGACAAGGGGTTCATCCATGACTCGTATGCCTGCCGGAAGGGAAAGGGTACGCATGCGGCGGTGAAGCGCTTGGAATATTTCATGAAATCTTTGGAATCGGCATCATGCGTTCAGAGAGAGAGAGAGAGAGAGAGAGAGAGAGAGAGAGAGAGAGGAACGCGCCGCGCGCATATTACCTGAAGTGCGATATATCCAAATTCTTTGACAATATCGACGGCGAAGTGCTCTTTGGCATCCTTCAGCGGAAGATCCACGACGAAAACACGCTATGGCTACTCCGCGAGATCATCCAAAGCAATCCGCGCGGCATTCCTATCGGCAACCTCACGAGCCAGCTCTTCGCGAACGTGTATCTGAACGAGCTTGACCACTTCGTGAAGCGCGAGCTGAAGGAGCGCCATTATCTTCGCTATATGGATGATTTCGTCATTCTCGGCACGGACAAGGGCCATCTTCGCGAGGCAAAGGACCGCATCCGGACATTCCTTGGCGAGCGGCTCAAGCTTTCGCTCCACCCGAAAAAGGCGGAGATCGCGCCGGTGGACAAAGGCGTCGATTTCCTGGGCTACGTGCTCTGCAATGGGACGCGCCGGCTCCGGAAATCTACCGTGAAGCGATTTCTGAAGCGGCGTAGGCGCTACCGGGCAATGGTGCGGAACGGCGCGATGACCGAGGGATCCTACCGCCGCGCGATGGATTCCTGGCGGGGGTATGCGCGGTTCGCAGATGCGTACGGGCTTATGAGAAAAGCGGGGTTGATGGACGGATACAACAAAAAATCCCCGTAGGGGATTTTTTGCTTGCCGCCCAGTTTTAGTATAGCGGCAATACTTTACATTGTCCGGTACACAGCTATTTCGCCATTCGCTTTCTTGTCTCCGCAAGACGCCGATACGAGCTCATCATCCCTTTAATGATTAATTGCTTCAGATGGCGATAATCGTCGTGCTGATCGATCGCGCCAAGTGCTTCGAGATAGGCGACGCGGTTTTCGCCTTGGTATTTTATATCCGTGGGCTGAAGCTTGAAGCGATACAAAATAAGGTTGGTAAGGAGGCGGGCCATACGGCCGTTGCCCTCGCAAAACGGATGGATTGCGGCGATCTGGTGTTGCGTCCACGCTCCGAGGGTTATCACGGCATCATTACGCTTTGCGAGTGCATGTTGGGATGCCCGTTTGCCTGCGGTCTTGGGAAGTTGTGGCACTTGCGAAAGGCGAGTGTCGAAGTCGCGCCAGAACTCGTACATTCGCATTTGCACGCCGGTTCCGAGCGGTGGCTCGATGTATTTCAGCTTCTTTATATCTTCGCCGCTACGGCGAAATCTTCCCGCAATGTCCGGGTTGGCGTGCTCGAAAAACACCTTGTGAATACGCAAGATGATTTCGAGGGTTATCTTTTCGCTGCTCTCGCCGATCTCTTTCGCGAGCGCTTGAGCACGCCATAGCCCGGCGGCTTCCAATTCCTGAAGTTCTTCGTCGTCCTTAGGCCGCCGAAAGCTTCTTGCCATGAATCGCTTTATCGATCATTTTGGTCGTGAGCTCGCTCCCTTCGAGCTTGCTCGAATAATAGAGCTGATCGATCGCAAGCGACTGTTCGAACTTCGCCTTTTCGACAGGAGTGAGCGGCGGCAATTTTTCCACTTCCAACTGCAACTCAACCAATTTCTTCAGTTGGTTCTCAATATTTGGAATGACGCGCTTTTTCATATTTTTAGTGCCAATGATCGAGACCTTATTGTACCATCAGAATGCCCGAAAATCAAGCGCCTCGCAATACAGTTATTTTAACACATAAAGCCGCGTGGTTGCCATATTGCTCCATGTGCATAACATTATACGCTTTTATACATAAATTATTTCTAAAGCAAATATGAAAAATCACTGCCTGATTTTCACACCTTTCACACTAAACCAGAAGAAGCTATAGAGTGTCGCGACAGTTATCAACAGAAGAAGCACAGAAATAACTATTTCGCCGTAGGTGAACCCATTATAATAACTGGGATTGGTGGAGGTGCTTTGCGCGTAAAGCGTGGTGCACGTTGAGCTGCCGAATTGGAACGCCCCGCTGTCGTTTCCCGAAGCGGGGTTTAAAGCGCCCTTCGTAAGAACGAGGGGGTTCGCATAGCTGCATGTTGTCGTTGAGTTCACCATTAAAATGAAGGGCGTCTTAAACAGGCGAGCACGCCTTCATTTTAAACCCCGCCGTCAAGGTCGAATCAAATGCCAAAGTGTTCATAACTCACAATCGTACTGACAAAACCTACCTCAAAAACAATTTAGCTATGACATAACTGGACGGCGGAAACGAACCGCCGTATAGTCCGGCAAGGTCGATAAAACAGCATAAAACCCATTGTCCCGAAAGGGATCTGCCGCAAGGCGCGATACGACCAATGGGGTCTCGTATTTTCGGCGTTTTTCGAGTAGAATGACGCCCTGGAGCAATCTGCAAGGATTGTCTCCGCGCAAGGCCCACTGAGTCGTATCGGTGGGCTTTTGCGTTAAAAATAAATTAAATATGAAACTCAACGATGCAATAAACCTGTATCTGAATTCCCGGCACCAGACGAGGAAGTCGCGGACGGTTACGCAGGATTTCATGCACCTCTCGGACTTCATGTTCTACATGCGGGACGTTGATCGGGAAGTGGAATCGATCACGCTCGAAGAATGTGAAAGCTGGCTGGGGGTCGTGCAGTCGCTCGGGTACGACGACAACACGCGGATCAAAAAAGCGATTGCGCTCAAACTGTTCTTCGAGCACATGTTCCGCCGCCGCATCCAAGTGGGCTTCGATCCGGATCTCATCCCGATACCAAGAAAAGTGTTCAAGTTCCCACGGGTGGCAACCGAAGAGCAGTATGAACGGTTGCTGGCGGCGGTGAAGGACGAGGGGAAGTGCGGCGAGATTACGTATGCGGTCCGCGACAAGGCGATCCTCATGCTCATCCATGACACCGGGGCGCGCAACGGCGAGATCGTCGCGCTCGACATGGACGACATCGATCTTGGTAGGAAGTCGGCGCGGATCAAGACGGAAAAGTCGCGCGGCGAGCTGCCATATCGGGAGATCTTCTGGGGGCGCGAGGCAAACGAACAGCTCAAGAAGTGGGTTGCGACCCGCGAGAAATTTCTCACGACGATGGAGCTCGACGAGCCGAAGGCGGTGTTCTTCGGAATCAAGGCGGGCGGGAGCGCGTCGAACTATTCCGCGAAGGGAAGAAGGTTGCAGGTCGGTTATGTTTCCGAACTATTCCGCAAATACTCGAACAGAGCGGGACTGCCTATCATCAATCCTCATTCCTTCCGGCACCTGTTCGGCCGCGATCTGGCGAAAAAGAAAGCAAACAATTTCGTCATTTCGAGCATGATGGGCCACGCCAGGGTGGAGAGCTCGTATCCGTATACGATGCTTTTTGGGAAGGATCGGGAAGAGGCCTATCGCAGTTTGCGGGGAGAATAGCTTTTTTAAAAGCATGTCATAGCGGGGCGTTTATCCACAGCCGACGACCAGCACGACCGGATGGATTTCGTGCTATCATCAAATTGCAACTTAAAAGCTATTAATATTCGACTGGCTTTCGCAGATTTTTTTAAATTATTCGAGGTTGCACGAGAACTATGGGGATCACGGTGGAATAACGTTACGATGCGACAGGGGAAAACGGCCGCGCTACGCGGCCGTTTTTTGTATCTACGGATCATGGGGACGGTGGAATGCCCGGCGCAGTGCCCCATGCGTGAGGCGAAGAGCGATGGCCGGCAACCCTTCAATTCCTTGAGGGATAGCTTCTTTTCGGCTATCATTGGGCGTATGAGCGATTATCGTCCTACCATTGGTCTCGAGGTCCATGCGGAGCTGAAGACCCGCACCAAGATGTTCTGCGACTCGTTGAACGATCCCGACGAGACGCGTCCGAACGTGAACGTGTGTCCGGTCTGCATGGGGCATCCCGGGACACTCCCCGTGCCGAACAAGGCCGCCATCGCACATGTCGTGAAGGTGGGGATCGCGATCGGCGCCATCCCTTCGGCACGCACGCATTTCGATCGCAAGAACTATTTCTATCCGGACCTGCCAAAGGCATATCAGATCACCCAGAACGGGGAACCGCTCGTCGTGGGCGGTATGCTCCATGGCGTACACGTGAACCATATCCATCTCGAAGAGGATGCGGGGAAGCTCGTGCATGACGAAGGGGGAGAGGGGAAAGGTGCTGAGGCCGGTGATACGCTTGTGGATTATAACCGCGCGGGGGTGCCGCTCATGGAGCTCGTGACCGAACCGGACCTCCATAGCGCGGAGGACGCCGTCGCGTTCATGAAGGAGCTCCAGCTCGTGCTTCGCTATCTCGGAGTGAGCGATGCCGATCTTGAGCGGGGGCAGATGCGTGCCGATGCGAACATTTCGCTCGCCAAGGACGGCGCGCCGCTCGGGGTGCGCGCGGAAGTCAAAAATTTGAACTCTTTCAATTCGGTGTTCCAGGCGATCAATTATGAGATCGCGCGACAGACCGCGCTCCTCGAGAAGGGGGAGAGGATTATGCAGGAGACGCGCGGATGGGACGATGCGGCGCAGAAGACCGTTTCCCAGCGCTCCAAGGAGGAGGCGCAGGATTACCGCTATTTCCCCGAGCCCGATATCCCGCCGTTCGAAACGGCGACGCTCGATCTCGAGACGATCCGTGCGTCCATTCCCGAGCTTCCGGCGGCCAAGCGCGCGCGGTTCATGAAG
>JAKABL010000035.1 GCA_021801885.1 bacterium | reverse complement strand
CGTACCCGTGATGGTCTTCAAAATGTGGAGGCGAGCGTCACGCGCCTGCGCGAATGCCTTTTCAAGGATTTCCATCGTGAGACCGTCCACCTTCACGTCCATCTGCATGCCGGTGATCCCGTCCGCGGTACCCGCGATCTTGAGGTCCATATCGCCGTGATGGTCTTCGGGGCCCTGGATGTCCGTCAATACCTTGAAGCGACTCACGTCCGCCGTACCGTCCGCATTGAATGCCATCATGAGGCCCATGGCGATGCCCGCCGCGGGCTTCTTGAGGGGCACGCCGGCGTCCATGAGCGCAAGTCCCGCCGCGCAGACCGTGGCCTGCGACGACGATCCGTTCGAGGACATGATCTCCGACACCACGCGGATCGTATAGGGGAACTCCTCCTTCGAAGGAATGAGGCGCTCGAGCGATTTGCGCGCGAGGTTGCCATGACCGATCTCACGGCGTCCGGGGCCGCGGAAGTTGCCCGTCTCGCCCACCGAGAACGGCGGGAAGTTGTAGTGGAGCATGAAGCGACGCTTGGTATCCGTCTCCATCGTCTCGATGATCTGTTCGGCACCCGGAGGCGCGAGCGTCACGACCGCGAGCGCCTGGGTGTTGCCGCGGCGGAAGAGCGAGGATCCGTGCGTCCGGGAAAAGAGTCCCACTTCCGCATCGAGCGCGCGGACCTCATCGAGCCTGCGTCCATCGGGACGAAGGTCCTTCTCGAGGACGTTCTTGTGCACGGCATCGTTCACCGCATCCTCGAACATCGCTTCGACCGCCTTCCAGCTGATCGTTTCCGGCGCGTCGGCGAACTTCTCTTTGATATGGAGATTGAGCTCGTGGTTGAGCGCTCCCACGGCGGTCGTATGCTCCACCTTCGTAGGCTTGTAGATCGCATCCTCGAGTTTGTCCTTGAGGAACTCCTCGACCGCGGCCTTGATCGCGGGGTTGGGCTCCACATAGGCCACTTCCGCTTTCGGCGTGCCGATCTCCTTGCGGATGGAATCCTGGAACGCGATAAGGGTGTTGATATCCTTCTGCGCGAGCCCGAACGCTTCCACCACGTCCTTTTCCTGCGCATCGAGCCCGCCGAGCTCGATCATATTGATCCTGTCCTTGGAGCCGGAGACGAACGCATCGAAAATGGGTTCGTGCGCCTTCACATAGGAATTGTCCGGATTGATCCGGAACGCGGGCAGCGCATGACCTTCCTCTACGTTGCCGGGGAATTGCGCCACGCGCACGCCGGCCACCGGACCGTTCCACGGAATATCGGAGATATACAGCGCCGTCGATGCGCCCAAAAGTCCCACGAACTCAGGGTCGTTCTCCTCGTCGATCTGCAGCACCGTGACGACGACCTGGATGTCGCGGCGCATCCGCGAATCGAAAAGCGGACGGATCGTGCGGTCCACCAAACGCCCTGCGAGGATCGCCTCCTCGGACGCACGGCCTTCGCGGCGCACGAAGCGCGAACCGATGATCTTGCCGGCCGCATAAAATTTCTCTTCGTAATCCACCTTGAGCGGCATGTAGTCGAGCTCCACATCTTTCCGTCCCATGACCGCGGTCGCGAGGACCACCGTCTCGCCGTACTTCGCGAGCACCGCCGCATTGGCCTGCTCGGCCAATTCACTCACCTCGATCGTCAGTTTCTTTCCCGCGATCTCCGTCGAAAATTCTCTTTTGTTCCTCATGTAATGAATGAGGGGTCGCGGGTCCCGAGAGCATTGTCATCCTGAGCGTTGCGTGCGATCCCTGCGATCCCACCCAATGCTCGGAATGACCCCTCTTTACCGCGCCCCGATTGATTTTTTATGTATTCCCGCCACCGACATTCTTTCCGTCCCGCACATTCCGCGCGCCCTTTGCTATGGGCCGGCACCTATCCGCGGCGCGCCGACCGTCGGCTGTACCGCGTCTTCATGATCGCCCGCGGCATCGTTTCGATATTGATGAACTCGTCCGCCGCTTCGACGATCTTCGATGATGCGCTTCGCCTGAACGAGGCGACCTCGACCACGCATCCGCCCGCCCATTTCAGATAATTGACGAGCGGCACAAAGTCGCCGTCGCCCGTCACAAGAATGATCACGTCGAGCGAGGGCATCATGCGGATCGCATCCACCGCGATGCCGACATCCCAGTCGCCTTTCTTCATGCCTCCCGCGAAGATCTGGAGATCCTTCATGCGCAGTTCGAACCCCGCTTTTTCAAGTGCCTCGAAAAAGCTCGCTTCCGAGGATCCCGCTCCGGCGAATCCTGCGGAATCTTCTCCGGCGGCGGGAGTGGGAGTGGCATTCATCGCCGCGCGGCCGCGCGTCCCGCCCGTCGCCGGATGCTGGGGCTCCACACCCTCGCTTTTCACCACGTATGCCATCGCGCGGATAAGCTGTCGTCCGCCGACGAGGGTCTTTATGAGTTCCGCATAGTTCACCCGCCCCTGGTAGAGGTTCTTCGCCGAATGATACAGATTGGAGACATCAACAAAAATCCCAACCCGCTGGTTGGAATTTATCGCACCTTGGCTCATTATTTCTTCAACTCAAGCTTCTTGATCAACTTTTCGTAGGAGGAAGGCTCGTGCTTCTTCAGATACGCAAGGAGCTTCCTGCGGCGCGAGACCATTTTCAAAAGGCCCCGTCGCGAATGATTGTCCTTGGGATTCTTCTTGAGATGCGCGGCGAGCTCGTCGATCTGGCGCGAGGTCATAGCAATCTGGACCTGGGCGGAACCCGTGTCCTTTTCGTGGGTCTTATGTTCCGTAACGATACGGGACTTAACTCGTTTGGTAAGCATTGTTCATATGATAACGCATTCCGGGAGAAATAGCAAGGGTATTCCGCCCATAACCATGTGCCATCGCCCATAATGGGTCTCTCTATTAAAAAGGCGCCATCCCCTAAGGATGGCGCACCATTCGCGATACGATGCAGCAGGATCGGCCCCGTCACAATTCCTTGAGGCGCTCCGTCCGTGGATTCTCCCACATGGCCCAGGCCACCGCTCCCACCCCAAACAGCAGAAGACCCGAAAAGGTAAGGACGCCGAAGCAAGGATTCGCCCTCCTCCACTGCCTTTGGAAAAAAGCACCCAGCGAATTCATCACTATCTCCCTCCTCAAGAGGAAATTGGCTCTTTCTGTGCATAATAATTGAACAAATAGTTCGATCCGTCAATATTCCCCCGTCACGATCCGCCGATCCATTGTGCGACACATCGGAGTATAATAAAGCATATGAACAAAGCCACACCGCCGGGGCGGAATGGAAACGAGGCCTTGGCAGCCCCCAAAACCGCGCTTGAACGCTGGGTGCGCGCCTATCTCAATTATCTCACCATCGAAAAGAATCGTTCCCGGAAAACGCGCGAGAATTACGGTCGCTGCCTCACCGCGTTCCTCGCATTTGCCGGGATACAGTCCCCCGCCGAGATCACGATCGATCTCGTGAGCGATTTCCGGAACACGCTCGACGAGCAGGGTCTTAAAAAAGTGACGCAGGGATACTATGTGATCGCGATCCGCAACTTTCTCAAATTCCTCAGGAAGCGCGATGTCGAGACCCTCGCCGCGGAAAAAATAGAACTTCCCAAGGCGGGCTCCCGGCAGATCGATACCATCCGCGCCGAAGATCTTGTGCGCCTTCTCGATGCCCCGCTCGCGGCGGCGGCCGCAAAGAAGACCGCGCCGTCGCTCCGCGATCTGCGCGACCACGCGGTCCTTGAAACGTTCTTTTCGACCGGGCTCCGCCTCGCCGAACTCTGTTCCCTCTCGCGCTACGCCGACTGGAAGCGCGGGGAGATCTCGGTGCGCGGCAAAGGCGACAAGCTCCGCGTCGTCTTCATCTCCGATCGCGCGCGCGGCGCCATCAAAACCTATCTCGATGCGCGCACCGATCCCGAAGAAGCCCTCTTCATCAGTCTCGACAAAAAAGGACGCGTCATCGGCCCGATCATCCCCCGCGCCGTGGAACGGATCGTGGCGCGGCGCGCCAAAGAGGCCGGCATCGCGGAACGGATCCATCCCCACCTGCTCCGCCACAGCTTTGCGACCGATCTCCTCGTGAACGGCGCCGACCTCCGCTCCGTGCAGGAGCTCCTCGGCCACGCGAACATCGCGACCACGCAGATCTATACCCATCTCACAAACAAGCAGCTCCGTGAAGTGCATAAAAAGTTCCACGACGCGAACCCGCGGGAATGACGCCGAGAAGCGCGAACTTCTTGACACCTACTCCCGGCGCGCCCCGCGAAGAGGCGGCGGACGATAAAAGACCGACCTATAAGGTGCTGGGGGTGGGACTTGAACCCACACGCCTTGCGGCGACGGCTCCTAAAGCCGTTGCGTCTGCCATTTCGCCACCCCAGCACGCCATCGAATGCCCTCTTATAGTAATAAAAAAGAGAGAAATTGACAAATATATAATATAATGATATTATAGGACCAGTCCCGCATTGGAGATATTCCAACGCAATGCGGAACAATTTTATAACGAAAAAAACGAAAAGGAGGTCTCCCATGGGTAGGCCTACATCAAATCCTGCAAAGAAGGCCGAAGAAACGGCGGCGAGCGCGGCTCCTCCCACAAAAGGCTTCTGGGCTTCGCTCGGTGAGCGCATCACCGGCCGTCGTGATCCCAAGACGACCAAGGGCGTCCTCGTTGGCATTCTGCTCGAGTATTTCGGGCATTATTTCCGCCCCGCCCCCACAACGTTAATCGACGACATCCTCCTCATGAAAAATGATGAGGCCCAGAAGAAGATCCTTGCGTGCCTCGAAAAGGCATGGAAGGATTTCTCCTTCCCTGAGCTTGTAAAAGCGTTCATGAAAGCGACCGAGGGGATCGAAAGCCGCGACGAACGGCAGAAGATCCTCGAGAAGCTTGCCGCGATGAGCGATGGAGAGGACTTCCGTCCTCTCATCAAGATCGTCTCGACCGGATTTTTGGGAAGGCTTCTCCTCGAAGAGAGCGACGAGGCCCATGCGATCAGGAAGAAGATCATCAAACCTCTTGATGATCTTGCCACCCCACTGGGCGAGGTTGCCGATCGGTATGCGTCGAAAACCGGCGCGGACCAAACGGCCTTCGGCCAATGGATCAAAAAAACCCGCAAGGGTTTAGGAGAGAAAAATGCCGGATGATCTTCTGCAAGGGTTTCTGCAGGTCTCTCTTGAGGCACTGCAGGTAATACATGCATTTATCTATGAAGCCTCCGGCATCATCGGAGCCTTCATCAAGATTGTGGTCGGCATCGCCCTCGTGATGCCGATCGTGATGGTGGCGATGGCGATATCGCTTCCCCACGGGGAAGCGATGGTCGTAATTCCGTCGGTACCACTAGTACTCCCTCTCACCTTTCTCGGATTTATTCTTGTGATAAATCGGAGGAAGATTGGCGTGGCGGGCCTCGCACTCTTCGGCATCGATGTCGTGGGGAGCGTGGGCCGGAAGAAAGCGGCGGAGAACGAACTGCAGGCGATCATTCCCACCATGAAAAAGTGGGGAAAGAGCCTCAAGGGCGTTGTCGTAGGAGAATTTCTCCTCGCGGGATATCTCTCCTTCGTCCGCCCCGAAGGGAATTTCATCCCCCTGTTCCTCATCTGCGTCCTAATCGCCCTCATGGGGGCGAAATGGACGCGGAAATTAGGGATCGCGGGATGCGCGATCTTCACGGTGCTGTTCTATATGGCAGCCCCGTCGATCGCGCTTCCCGCATTTGCCGCCGATATGATGCCGGCACCAAAGCCGGCGGGGTATTCGGCGAGGGCGTGCGTCATACCGGAGACCATTGATCTTTCGCAGAAGAACATGGAATCCATGAAGATCACCCTCCAGGCAGGATGTCTTCACGGAAGGATAACCCTTCCGCAGAACATCGCGGACTTCAAGGCGTTCATCGGAACGCCGCAGGGGGATCCCGCAACCACTCCGATGGAAACCCCCACGCAGATGGGTGGAGATCCTTCGGAATGGGTCGCCTTTGAATGCATAGGGCGACACCATCCGGGACGGATCGTCCACTGGACTCCGACCGAGGACGGCGAGATCGACGGGGCCCTTGATGGGTGCTATGCACCCGGATCCCCTGCCGACAGCTTCCGCGTCGAAGGACGCGGAACCCTCACCATCGTCGTCACCCAAAAAAAGTGACGGCTATCGATCGGAACGGCCCGCACTACACAGTGAGTGCGGGCCTTTTTTTATACTGCGCCTCGCCGCGAATAACGAATAATTGACAAATATTTAAAATTGTGCTATTAATATAACCAGCAAGAACCCTCATGGGTTCGAAGGATTTTACAAAAAAGGAAAGGGGGCAGGCTATGAGTCTGTTCAAAAGAACGCCGAGCGGAGACCTGGAAAATCATTTCCCGGGCAATCTGCTCCTCCGCGATCCCAAGACGCTCGAGGAGATCGAGACGGCCGTCCGGGAACAAAATCTAGGAAGACCGAAGGTACCAGGGGTCGTGGTTGACCTCTGGATACCGCTCAAGGAAGGCGCCGATTGGCCGGCGCGCATCCTTGTGACACGCACCGTTCGCGGCGCGTGGAGGTGCGACCGCGTGGAATTTCTAAACCATACCCACTGCCGGATTTCCGATTGGGGGCGGCGGTATGAGCTGGCGAACGAGGATGCAAAAAGGTCGGGGCGCAAGATCCCCGACTGGATCCCGGTCGCAAAACCGGTCGCAAAAAAAGAGGGGGCGATCGTCCCGAAAGCTCCGGCCCCTCTGCAACGCCCCGTACCGGCGCCATGCGCGCTGGAAGGGGCCAATACGGGCGTCGTCGAGGTGAACGCTCCTCGCGATACCACTCCACCAAACCCTCCTCCCACAGCAGGGAGTGAGACGGCCCCAACCCCAACCCCAACACCAACACCGACGCCGGCACCGGCAGCGGCATCAACCCCTCCGCACGCAGCATGCGTTGCGCCGCGGCAAGAATGGGCGGGGCATCTCTCGAGGGTGGTGATCGCCGCACTGTGCTGTATGGCGATCGTCTCAATCGCGTACATGTACAGGGACGGGGGTGCAAGGCCGGCGTCCACAACCACTGCCGCCGCAGCACCGGCAGCGACATCAACCCCGACAAAGCAGAAATTTTTGTCGGTGAGCATGGTCGCCGCCACCCCCGCCGCACCCTCGCAAAAATCTTCGTCCCCTGGGCAGGTTGC
>JAKABL010000034.1 GCA_021801885.1 bacterium | reverse complement strand
CGTGAAAATGCGATCGCGTATCTCTTCCGAAAGACCGCATCCCTTATCATTTACAATAAAGACGAACATTCCTTTACGGACGGAGGTGCGCACAGTCACTGTCCTTTCTCTTGTTGCCTCGCGGGGGATATCTCCATAGGCATCGATCGCGTTCATAAGGAGATTGATTGCGACATGATGGAATTTGAAGGGTACTCCTGCGTATTCCGAGGCGCGGTGCGATACGCGAACATATACGATCCGCACTCCTTTCCTGTGCGCTTTATGCTCTACAAGCCGAATCGCCTGTTCCACGACCTCTTCGAGGATAAAATATTGCGCCGCATTGTCGCTGCCGAGCTGGTGCTGCACCGCGTGCATAAATTGCTGGATCTGGCGCGTGGTCGCATAGGCCGCGTGAAGCGATCCGTCGTCCTCAACCGTTCCTTCGGTGCGGAGCGAGATCGCAGTGAGAATATTAAGGAGATCGTGGAAAAGGCCCGATGAAAGGCGGCCGAATTCGGCGAGGCGATGGACCTTTTGAAGTTCCTCGAATTGCAGGCGACGCAACTCGTCGGTACGTTCCGCAATGCGTACTTCAAGGAGATCGCGTTCCTCGGTAAGGGCACGCTCGGAGGCGCGTGCACGCGTGAGCGATTTTCCGATCTCTCGGTTCGAAAGCCAGCTCACCGTCATGATGAGGGAATAGAAGGCGCCGAACATGATAAGATCATCCTCGCCCGTATCCAGGGGGTCGGGAGCGATGACGTTATGGAAATGGAGCGCGGCAATACCGCCGATGAGTCCCGCAGTCATGAGGGTGACCATGAGACCCGCCCTCGTGCCGAGGAGCATTCCTGCTGTGGAAATGATGAATGCATACGCGATCAATGTGATGGGAAGGTCCTCACCCCATAAAAAGCCTGCATAGGCATTTCCGAGGAGGAGCGCGGCAATGAAAAGATAGGAAGCGGTGATGCGATAGCCCCGCCGGGAGAGCGCCAAAAGAAGAAGGAAGAAAACGGGGAATATGGTAAGTTCGTCGAGGGGCAGGCCGGTGTGTGGGCGATGGGAAAGGGCCGCATGAAGAAGGATCAAGCCTTCGAATACAAAGAATGCCGTGGCGGAAGCGATGAGAATGACATTAAGAATGTATTCCTTGCGACAGTCGTCTTCATTGTGCGCGCGGGGAGCGATGCATGCGCGCGTAAAGGCGCCGGACCATCGACGGAGTTGCGCGGATATCATGACTCGAGCATATAACCGTGCCCCGGTACGGTTTTGATCTGAGGGCGCATCCCACGCGTGCCAAGCTTCTTGCGGAGGTTCGTAATATGCGTTTCGATGCTGTTCGAGAAAGGATCGGCACTGTCGTTCCACACGTGTTCGAGGATGGCGCCTCGCGTGAGAACCTTGCCGGGGTATTTCATAAAGAGCTCGAGGATCGCGAATTCTTTAGGAGTGAGCCGTATGGGTCGAGAGCCACGGCGGGCGGAAAACGTTTTGCGATCGAGCGTGAGAGGGCCCAGGGTCAGGTCGGGCGTTTCGATCTGTGGTGGGCGCCTGAGGAGTGCGGTGATCCGCGCGATAAGCTCATTGTAGGAGAATGGTTTGGTGAGGTAATCATCCGCGCCACAGTTCAAGAGCGCGATTTTCTGCGTGATTTCGGTCTGCGCGCTCAATATAAGGATTGGCACCGGCATTTTGTACTCCCGCAGCTCGCGGCAAATCTCATCACCCCGCCTTCCGGGGAGCATATTATCGAGGAGGATGAGATCGTATGCATTGGTACGGGCGCGGTAGGATGCCTTTTCGCCATTGCCCTCCACGTCTACGGCATAGCATTCCGCTTCGAGCTTTTGCTTGAGCGCTGTGGCGGTCTCGGTATTATCTTCAACCACAAGGATCCTCATGGGAAAGGTCATACTAAGTATAGACCAGACCGAGCAGTCCGCCATAAGGCCTTTATATTTTCTTTATCTCAGATAGGGCACCATAAAAATCCCGGTGCGTGGAGTATTATGGAGTATCCGCGAGGAACGTTTCGACAACGCGGCGTACGCCGGCGGCATTCGTCTCTTCCATAAGCCGTATGCGGAGTTCCTTCGCGCCGTCGAATCCCGCGCAGTAGGCTTTGTAGTGCTTCTTCATGACGTCGAAATTTTTGAGCGTAGCGCCGTGCGCCGGATCGCCGTTCCTGTAGAGCGCCTCGAAGAGTTCCGTGTGTTCCACGAGGCGGGTGAGGCGTTCGCGAAGATCGGGCTCCTTTCCCGTAAAGAACCATGGCGCGCCGAACGCGCCACGGCCGACCATGACGCCGTCGAGGCCGTAAGCCGCCGCGCGGGCGCGGGCGTCGTCCCGCGAGGCGACGTCGCCGTTGCCGAACACGAGCGTGCCGCCCGTGCCGTCCTTGCCGAGGGGGGAGTGGGCGTCGCGGAGCGCCACGAGCCTGGGCGCGAGGTCCCAGTGCGCGGGAACTTTGGACATTTCCTTGCGCGTGCGGAGGTGGACGATGAGCGCGGCGGGATGCTCTTCGAGGAGCGCGGGGATCCATTCGTCGAGCTGTTCGGTGTTCCAGCCGATGCGCGTCTTTACGGAGATGGGAAGCCCGCCGGCGCCTTCCCTCGTGGCGCGGATGATCTTTTGTGCGAGTGCGGGGGTTTTGATGAGCGCCGCGCCGGCACCCTGGCGCTCCACCGCGCGGTCGGGGCAGCCCATATTGATGTCGATGCCGTCGAATCCCATCCCTGCGACGAGTTCCGCGGCGCGCGCGAACTGATCAGGCTTCACCCCGAAGATCTGTGCGACGATCGGATGTTCGTCGGCGTCTGCATCCGGCCTGCCCGACGCGGCGCCTTTATTGAACCAGAGGTCGGGGAGAAGGCGCTCGCGGCCGCGCGAAAGGAGCCCCTCCACGGAGACGAATTCCGTATAGAGGACCGGGCGCGCATCCGCTGGCAGCGCGCGGTGTTCCTGCGCGAACATGTGCCGGAATGCCGCGTCGGTGACGTTCGCCATAGGGGCGAGCGCGAGGATCGGTCGCCGAAGTTCTTCCCAAAAGTTCCGCATAGGCGGCATTATAACAGCCGTGCGGCGGTATCGCCACCCGCGGCGATTGATATATAATGGAGGCAATGCATCTCCGCACGGTCATCGAGCAGCTCGGGTATTCGCCGCACGAGACGTCCGTCTATCTTGCGGCGCTCGAGCTCGGCGGCAGTTCCGCGACCGAGATCGCGGAGAAGGCGAAGATCCCCCGCACCACGGTGAATCTCGTGATCAGGGAACTTCAGAAAAAAGGGCTCATGAACGCCTACCTCAAGCGGCGCCGGAGGATATGGGCGGCGGAGAATCCCGAACGGCTCATGATCGCGCTCAAGGAACGCGAAGCGGCGCTCAAGATCGTGCTTCCCGAACTCCAGTCGCTTCGCCACGACACGGGCGTAAAGCCGACCGTGCGCACCTACAGCGGCGTCGAAGAGATCAAGCAGCTCATGGCCGACGTGCTTGAAACGAAGCATCACATTTCCGCGATGCTCTCCTGGGACCCGTGGGTGGAGACGCTCGGCAGGGCATGGGTCGACAATTTCACGGAGATGCGCTATCGGCGCTTCCTCAAAATACGGCTGCTTACGCCGCGGACCAAGCTTTCGGTGGCGCTCAAGCAGCGCGACGGAAGCGAACTGCGCGACACGCAGTTCCTGCCCGCATCGGTCACCATCAACAATTCGAACTATATCTACGGCAACAAGGTGGCGATCATTTCCATGCACACGAAGCGCCCCGTGGGAATATTGATAGAGGACGAGGACATCCACCACACGATGCTGGAGCTTTTCGAGGGGCTGTGGCGCGAAAGCGCGAAGCCTCAATAAGAGGGGAGCGGGATATCGGATCCTTTTGCCGTGCTGCGCGGCGAAGGACGCTCTCGGGCGGCGCATGAGCGGCATATGCCGTAGAATTCGAGCGCGTGCTGGGTGATCCGGGCGAAATGCTTCGCGCGGCGGAGCACGGCGGGCTGCATGTCCTCGATCCAGCAGCGATCGACGTCCTCGACCCTGCCGCACTGCAGGCATACGAGGTGGTGATGCTCTTCGGCCCCGGCGATCTCGTAGTGCGCGTGATTGTGACGGAGATCGATCTGCCGTATGACCCCCTTCTCCTTCAGTGTGCGGAAGGTGCGGTAGACCGTGGCCTGGTCGGCATTGCGGGGGAGCGCGTCCATGACGGCCTGGGCGCTCATGGGACGCGGCGCGCGTGCAAGCGCGGTAAGGACGGCGATCCGTGCGGGCGTCGCTTTGAGGCCGTGCGCGCGGAGCGTGCGGCGGAATGCTTCCGCAGTATGATCGGCGGTCCGCGCGGAGGAGGGCATGCCGAGAGCATATCCTAAATGCGAATTACTTGCAAATAATTTGACCGCGCGCCCCGAGGGGAGTATGGTGAACGGTATTATGCTCGGCATGCGAAGGACCATCCTCGTCATCGTCACCCTCGCGCTTGTTGCGGTCGGGGTGTGGTTTCTCGCGCACCAGGGAGGGACGCAATCGGCGGCGCCTGTGACAAGAGGGGTGCAGGGAAGGGTGCTCCAGGTGGTCGCCGCGGAGAATTTTTGGGGAAGTCTCGTGTCGCAGATCGGCGGCGCGCACGTGCAGGTGCGTTCGATCGTGTCGGCCCCGAACGAGGATCCTCATGAATATGAGAGCAGTGCGTCCGACGCGCGCGCCGTGGCGCAGGCGGATTATGTGATCGAGAACGGCGCGGGGTATGACAGCTGGATGGGAAAATTGCTCGGCGCGGGCGCGAATCCCCATCGCAAAGTGCTCGATGTGGCGACGTTCCTTGGGAAGCATGAGGGCGACAATCCTCATTTCTGGTATGATCCTTCCTACGTGAATGAGGTGAGTGGGCGGATGGAGCAGGACCTTGCCGCGCTCGATCCCGCCGATGCGTCATACTTTGCCGCGCGGTATGCCGCGCTCAAAAATAACCTTGCGGGATATCAACAGAGGATCGCCGCCATTAAAGCGCAGTTCGGCGGCACGAAGGTCGCGGCGACGGAGGATATTTTTGCCTATCTCGCCCAGGCGGCGGGACTTGATCTTGTGTCGCCGCCGGCGTTCACCCAGGCGGTGGCCGAAGGGAACGATCCTCCCGCATCGAGCATCGTGGCGTTCCAGAACCAGCTGCGGTCGGGGACGGTCCGCATGTTGGTATATAATGAACAGACGGTGACCCCGCTCACCGACAGCATAAAGACGCTTGCGGCGCAGGAGGGCATTCCGGTGGTCGCGATCACGGAGACGATTCAGCCCCCCACGATGTCGTTCGAGGATTGGATGAATGCGGAAGTTGCGGCGATGCAGCGTACATTGGGCGGGAGAACGAACGGACAATAATCTATCATGAACACGGAACCGGTCGTAGTGGCAAAGGATCTCGCGGGAGGATATGCCGATCGCACGGTATGGAGCGGGGCAAATTTTTCGATTTGCCGCGGCGAATTCGCGGCGGTCCTGGGTCCGAACGGCGCAGGAAAGACGACGTTGTTCCGTATGCTGCTCGGGCTCGAAACGCCGCGCGAAGGATCGCTCACCATTCTCGGTGAGGCGCCCAAGAAAGGGAATCCGCGCATCGGCTACGTGCCGCAGCGTCATCCGATCGACAGCGAGACGAACATCGAGGCGCTCGAACTCGTGCGTCTCGGGCTCGATGGGCACCGGTGGGGGGTCGGGTCGTCGCGAACGGGAAGGGAGGCCGCACGCAGAGCGTTGCGGGACGTGGGCGCGGAAGAGCTTGCGCATCGGCCGCTCGGCAAGTTGTCCGGCGGGGAGCTGCAGCGCATATTCCTCGCGGAGGCGCTCGTCGGCGATCCCGATCTGATCCTTCTCGATGAGCCACTCGCGAATCTCGACATCCGCCGCGAGGCCGATCTCGTGAACCTCGTGGCGCGCGTCGTGCGCACGCGCAACGTCACGGCGCTCCTCATCGCGCATAACATCAACTCGCTCCTCTCGTCGATCGATCGCGTGGTCTATGTGGCGAACGGTCATGTGGCGACCGGCGCGCCGAAGGAGGTCCTCAATGCGAAGACGCTTTCGAGCCTCTACGGCACGTCCGTCGAGGTGCTCACCGATTCGCGGGGAAGGATCGCGGTCATCGGGATGGACGAGCCGAGCCCCGAGCATCACCACGAACCGCACCACGGCGCCCACCATCACGCATAATCCCATCACACCACCCTGCCATGACCACCACCGCATTCAGTTTCAATATCATTGCCGACCTCGCATCCATGTGGCAGTATGCGTTCATGCGGCACGCCTTTGAGGCGGGCACGCTCGTTGCGCTCATCGCGGGCGTCGTCGGGTGGTTCGTCGTTGTGCGCCGATCCGCATTCGCCGCGCACGCGCTGTCGCACATAGGATTTGCCGGCGCCGCCGGCGCGGTGCTCTTCGGCGTGAGTCCGATCCTCGGCCTTCTTATATTTACGGGCGGCGGTGGGATCGCGATGGCGACCTTCGGCCGCAAAGCCTCCGAGCGCGACACGCAGATCGGGATCGTTCTCGCCTTCATGCTGGGCATCGGCGTCCTGTTCATAAGCCTGTATTCGGGATATGCCACGGAGGCGTATTCCATTCTGTTCGGCGAGATCCTCGGCGTCAGCGCGACCGACGTTTTCGTCACGCTCGTGTCCGCCATCGTCATTCTTGCCGCGGTGGCCGTCGTGTACCGGCGCCTCCTATTTTCATCGCTCGATGAGGATGTGGCGGAGGCAAAAGGCATTTCCATATTCTGGATCGGCCTCATCTTCGTGCTCCTTGTGGCTGTCGCGACATCGATGGCGGTGCAGGTGGTCGGTGTGCTCCTTATCTTTGCGCTCATGGTGACGCCCGCGGCGGTCGCGCAGCAGGTGACGCGCCGTCCCGCGCAGGGGATCATCGTATCGGTCGCGATCGCGCTCCTCGCCACGTGGATCGGCCTCTTCGTGTCATTCTACGTCCCGTATCCGGTAAGCTTCTTTATCACCGCGCTCACGTTCGGTACCTATCTTTTCGTGCGCATATGGGGCACGGATGACGGAGGAGCGAAGCCGGCCGCGGCGCGGGCGTGATAGAATGAAGACATAGAGGGTCTTTTTCCCGGATATTTTTCGGGTGGCCATTTTCCTATGACGACACTGCATGCCATTGCCGGGTGGATCGCGAGCAACCGGTACGTCCTGCTCTTCCTTGG
>JAKABL010000033.1 GCA_021801885.1 bacterium | reverse complement strand
TTGCGTTCCACCATGCGGGAATCGCGGGTAAGAAAGCCGATCGCGCGGAGACGGGGTTTCCATTCCTCGCTCTTCGCGACGATCGCGCGCGAGATGCCGAGGCGCACCGCATCCGCCTGCGCGTGGATGCCACCGCCCGCAACCTTGACCGAGACATCAATGTCGGCGATCTGCAGCTGATCGAGCGGAGCTTTTGCCGTCGTCACAAGGCTCGGCAACGTGAAATAGGTCTTGAGATCCTTGCCGTTCACCGTAAACTTGCCTTTCCCGGCCGTGATGCGCACGCGCGCGATCGCGGTCTTACGGCGGCCGACGGCCTCATGATACCGTCCCGACGCATGATGCGGGGCGGCCTCCTTCTTATGCACGTGAGGGGTTGCGGTGGCCATTATTTTTCAATAAAGATAAGGTTCTTGATACGCTTCTGGGTAAGGAAATTGCGCGGAAGCATTTTGCGCACCGCATAGCGGAGCACCCAACGGGGATCCTTCGCCATCTTTTCCTCAAGACGCGCCTCCTTTACGTGGCCTACGTAGCCCGTATGACGATAATAGACCTTCCCGACCATCTTGTTGCCCGTCACGCGAAGCCCATCCACGTTCTTCACGTAGACCTTGTCGTCGCTTACGACATTCGCCCTATAGGACGCCGATTTCTTCCCCTGAAGGATAAGGGCGATATCGGTGGCCAGGCGGCCGAGCACTTTGTTGTTCGCGTCGATATGGTAGTCCATGACTTGCGCAGTATATCCTATTCTTCCGATTTATACAAATTCGATGCGGACCATCCGCGACGCATCGCGCTTGCGGATCGTGCCGAGCTTCGTGATGCGGAGATAGCCGCCTTTACGTTCCGCATAGCGGGGACCGTACTCCTCCATGAGCTTCTTTGCCACGCGCGCATTACCGACGCGGCTCACGATCTCGCGGCGCGATGCCACGGTCTGCCGTTTTGCGAAGGTCACCAAACGTTCCACGCGGGGCCTGATCGCCTTGGCGCGCGCTTCGGTCGTTTCGATGCCGCCCGTGCGGATGAGGTCATTGCCCAGGTTGCGGAGGAACGAGACGCGCTCGCCCTTCAGCCGCCCGAACTTCTTCATTTTTTTCTTTCCGTGGAACATGGATGTCCGTTATTTCTTTTTCGTGGCCGACTTCTTCTTTGCCTCGCTCTTTTCCGCTTCGAACTCCTTCACGTCGAGCGCGCCCACTTTTTCAAAATGGTCCCGCAGGATGTTCGCGGCCTTGTGGAGCGCCGACGAAGGGCTGATGGTGCCGTTCGTGCCGATCTCGAGACGGAGACGGTTGTAGTCCGTGCGATCGCCCACGCGCATGTCCTCCACGGTATAGTTCACGCGGATGACCGGGGTGAAGATCGCGTCGATCGCGATGGTGCCGATCGGAAGACGGCCTTCGGAGCGGCGGCCTTCGGACGCCACATACCCGAGCCCCCGCTCCACGCGCACTTCGATATCGAGCTCCGCATCTTTTGCGGTGAGATGGCCGAGCACCTCCTCGGGATTCACGAGCTCCACATCGGCATTGAGCGCGATGTCGCCGCCGGTCACCTCGCCCTCGCCCTTCATTTTGAGCGCAAGCACCTGCGGTTCATCCGTATGCATGCGGAAATGGAGCTTCTTGAAGTTGAGCGAAAGCTCCACGATGTCCTCCTTGAGTCCCGGAAGGGTGGAGAACTCGTGCGGCACGCCCTTGATCTTGATCTCCGTGACCGCAGCCCCCGGGAGCGAGGAAAGGAGCGCGCGGCGGAGCGCCGTCCCGACCGTAAGGCCGTAGCCGGCGTAGAGCCCTTCGATCTCGAAGACGCCGTCCTGCGCGTCCTCGGAGACCGTCTTTATGGAAACTGCTTCGCTCAGATGGGAGAACTCCATGATAGTAGTAAAAAATTATGAATGACGGTTATTTGCTGAAGGAATCGACCAGAAGGTTGATCTCGAACGGAGGATTGAGGTCCGTCGGCGCGGAAAGCACCTCTGCCTCCATTTTATCCGCGTCCATCCGAAGCCAGGACGGCGCGTCATACTTTGCAATAAGCTCTTTGCGCATGGTGATCGCCGCAATGGAAGCCGATGCGGGATTGAGCGCAATGAGGTCGCCCTTCTCGACCTCGTATCCGGGCGATTTCACTTTCTTCTTGTTGACGAACACGTGGCCATGGATCACGAGCTGGCGCGCGGCGGCGCGCGACGGCGTCCATCCAAGCTGGAAAATGACGTTATCGAGGCGAAGCTCGAGGATCTCGAGCATCTTCTGTCCGAGCGCACCCTTCGCCCGCTGGGCACGCACGAAGATCTTCTTGAGGTTGTTCTCGTTGATGCCGTAGGTGATCTTGAACTTGTTCTTCTCGCGAAGCTGGAGCCCGAATTCGGAAAGCGCCTTGGGGCGGCTGTTCGGACCATGCACGCCGGGGCGGTACGGTTTGCGCACCGTGGCGGTCTTCGGCGAGAGCGCGCGATCGCCCTTAAGGCCGAGGCGCGTGCCAAGCGCACGTTCTTTTTTCTCTTTTGGTCCGCGAAGGCTCATGATAGTAGGAAGAAATTAAAGGATTTAAAGATGACGTAATGATTATACCCTGCGCACCTTCACCGGGCGTGGACCGTTGTGCGGAACCGGAGTGGCGTCTTTGATCGAAACGACGTTGAAACCATGATTGATAAGCGAGCGGATGGCCGAATCGCGGCCCGAACCGATGCCTTTCACGATGACGGCAACGTCCTGCGGCCCGGTATTCTGTATCTTTTCCGCAATGGCCGCGATCACCTTGGAGGACGCGAAAGGAGTGGCCTTCTTGGGACCGGCAAACCCGAGCGAACCGGCGGATGCCCATGCCATCACGTTCCCCTTCTCGTCCGTCACGGTCACCACGGTATTGTTGTAGGTGGCGTTCACATAGACCTTGCCGGCCTGCACGCGCCGGGACTTCTTCGCGCTCGAAGATTTCGCGACGTTCGCTTCTACTGCGGCCGCTTCCTTGATCGCGGCGTCACCGGACTGAGTTGTTACCTGTTTCTTGCCCATGGAAAAAGTGGAGTGATAACGATAATGGAATGATTACTTAAGGTCAACCTTGCGCTTACCGGAACCGGCGGTCTTGCGGACGTTCCCGCGCACGGTGCGTGAATTGGTGCGTGTGCGCTGCCCGCGGACCGGGAGACGGCGCGAATGGCGCATGCCGCGATAGGTCTGGAGGTCCTTCATGCGGTTGATGTTGCCCCGTACAAGCTGACGGAGTTCACCTTCCACCGGATGGTTCTTCTCGAGGAAGTTCTGCACGCGGAGGATCTCGTCGGGGGTAAGGTCCTTTGCCTTCTTCCCCTCCTCCACCTTGGCCGCCGCGAGCGCGCGCTTGGAGACGACGGGACCCACGCCATAGAGATACGTAAGCGCGATTTCGATCCTCTTATTATCCGGGATGTTGACACCAAAGATACGCATGGAAATGATTAGCCCTGTCGTTGTTTATGTTTCGGATTCTTGCAGCGGACATAAAGCCGCCCGTTCCGTTTGACGATCTGGCAGCTGCTGCAGATTTTTTTTATCGAACTGCGTACCTTCATGGAAATAAAAAAATGACATTCAGCTTGGCATTATAACCTCCGGACGATTCGCCCTCGGTGCCCATCGGGGCTCAGCTCAAGGAGGACCGTATCTCCCGGCAATACTCGGATATTGTGGATCTTCATCTTGCCCGCCAGATGGCACAGGACCACATCCTCAAGGCCATTCACTTTGACCCGGAACGTGAGACCCGGCAAGGCTTCGACCACCTTTCCTTCGACCGCCTTTCCCCTATCCATTAGCAAAGTGAGAAAATCTCTCGGAACATCGTGGAATGGGAAGCCGGATACAGGAGTATTGTCATAAAACCAATGAAGGGATTATAAGCGACAATGCAAGACTTTGTCAAACCCCGGGGCATGGGGAAACCGCAACGCCTCCGCAAAGACCTCGGGTCAGGCTCCGATCTAGTGGACGGTAACACTTACTTTTGCCGCATTCGACGGGATGGTGCTGAGCCAGACCGGCCAAACCGATATTTCGGCGTTCGAAAGCTGCGGAAGGGATGAAATGACGGTGCGGGCACTCGTCACGCTCTTGCCGAGGATCTGCTGCTCGAAGTTCACGGGAATGAGGGTCGGCTCAAGGTCGCCCTGCGCCGACAGCGAGAAGGATACCTGTCCCTTCGGGAAATTCGCGGAAACGTTCGTGTAATTCAAGGTAATGTCCGCGAAGCTTGAGCTTGCCTCCGTGGCCTGCGCCTCGGCAAGGAGCGCGGTCTTCAGTGCCGATTCATCGAATCCGATCGCGGAAAGCGTGGCGGTGGCGTATACGGTGAAATTGCCCTGATTGTCGGTCGTCGTATTCACCACAAGCGTTCCCACCGTGACGTTGGTCGCGCCACTCAGGATCTTGAAGTTATTGGGATACGTGCCGGTGAAACCGCCCTGGAGCGCATTCTGGAGCGCCGCGGTGGTCGATGCCTTGGCAGCGGTGATATCGGCCGCCGTAGGCACTGCCCGCTGGCCGATGTATCCGCCTGTTGTCGACGCAGTGATCGTTCCCCAGAAATGCCCGTATTGCGGATCTCCCTGGAATCCGGGGATGCTGAGTTTGGCCACCGGACCGATGTTATAGTTCGGGCCCGGCTGGTCCGCCACGATGGGTACGGTGATGGACGAGGGCTGAAGCGAACCGCTCGCCGTCTTCGTTGCGCCGGGCACCACGACATTTTTTATAATGCGGAAAATCTTACCATCAGGCGTGAGGAAACGCGTCGTTGCGATAAGCTCCTGGGATTTCGTGCTGTAATCGTTATAGATAGTGATCATGCCCGTCGCCTTGAGCGACACATTGCTCTGTCCCGATGCGTGAAACGTCTCCGTAATGTCCTTATTGGAGGTAAAAAGCTGTGCGGCGACCGTGCCGTTCGCAAGATCGTCGGCGCCGACGGATGTGTCCGCGGTAAGGTTTCCCTGCCAGCTCCACGGGGTCTTCTTGAACGTGATCGTCACATTCGCGTGATTGAAATCGGCGCTCGCCACGTATGCCCCAATACCGAAAAGCACGATCACGATCACGACGACGGTCCACACCTTTCCGCCGATGCGCCGGCGCGGACCGGTATCGTCATCGTCATTATCGAAACGCTGCGTACGCGCGGAACGCGCGTCACCGCGAGGCCGGTCGGAAAAGAACGGCCGATCGCCGAAAAAGCGACGCGCCGCGGACACCTCCTCCCGCACCTCCTCCTCGATATCGTCATCCTCATTGGCGGGCTCTTCGCCGTACCCTTCCTCGTCTTCGTCCAATCGCTTCGCAGGCCGCGATACACCGCCGCGCAACGGAACACGTCGCCCTATCGAAGCGGGACGATGGACGGTTTCGGGATGTCGTTCCTGCACTTCGTCTTCATCGCCATCCGCCACATCATCATGCGCATCGTCGTCATACGCATCGGTCTCCTTCGTTTCCCCCGCAGCGACCGGTGAAGGCGCACTTGCACGATGCGCCTTGGGAACGATATCCGACATGCCGCCGCCGCTTACGCGCCCGTGAGGTGCGCGCCTCCCCTCACTGTCGTCCGACTCGGTGCGCACACCGCGCCACAAAGGATGCACCGCTTGGATACCGCACTCCTTCGCGAATGAAAGCGCCGTATCGTCCACCGATTCCACCGCGATCTCTTTGCCGGCGGCGTCCGCCTCGCGCTTAAGAAGGCGGAAATTGCTCATCGAATGGATGAGGGTCGATCCCTTGGGAATGACGAGCGTCACCTCTTCATCGGATTCGTCGAGAATGCGGTCGATCACCTCGGCGATGCCGTCCTCCTTGTCTATGGTTATTTTCTTCATGAGGAAATTGAAAGTTATCGGTTAGTGGATGCGTGGCGGCACGATACATACGCGGGGCTCGACCCGCCATGCGCTCGAGCATATCATCAGTATATCATATCAACGTCATGAGGCGAGCCAATGGAGGCGGCGGCGGAGCTTGCGATTGATCTCCGTATTACTTTTATCGAAATAGGCCTCCACGAACGGGAATACATAATGGGATAGTGTATGCTGCTCGATACCCTGCGCCGCCGCGCCCTTTACGCCGCGGAATCCCGCATGATCAAGCACCTCGTCGAACGGGATCTCTTCGAAGACCACGCCACCGTGGCGATGTGCCTCGGAGATCGGTATGCCATAAGGGGCGTCGAAGGAGACGTGTCCCGCGAGATGTCTGTGCGATGCCTCGGCGAACAATGCTGCGACAGCGGGTTCGATCGCGCGTGTAATGATGCGCGCCGCATGCGCGGAACATCCACCGCTCAGAAATGTCGCATAAAGCTCCCGTGCGACCGCCTCGCTCACGCCGAACATCTCGCGGAGGGGAGCGAGCAATGCATCGACATTCCATGCGAACGGCTCCCGATAGAGCACGGGGTATGCATCCTTACCATGCGCCGCCTCGAGCACAAAGACCGCCGGCGGCGCAACGAGCGCGAGCGGCAAGGGGCGCACGCGCGCAAGCGCAAGAAGACGCGCCTGCGGCGATTCGGCGAAATAAAAATCATCAGGTGCATTGAAGAACGGCGTGAGCGTCTCGAACAGCGCGCGCGTCGTGAATGTGAGCTCGATGAAAAGCCCTATTTTTTTCCCCGTCTGCCCGGCGGGATCGGTCACCGCCTTGCCGTCGACCGTGAACGCCCCGGCTTTTTCCCCCACGAGTACCGCATCAAGCTCATGGACGTCGAGTCGCGCTGCCGCTTCGGTGCGGCACGCCGTGAAGATCTTCGCCATCTCCTGGGCAATGAGATTTTCGAGCTCCGGTACGGTGATGGGGAGCTTGACGTCCGCAGGTTCACGTACGAGCGTCACGGGGACCGGCACGGTCGTTGCCATGGCAGGTCCCGCCACCGCGATCACGCGCCGATGGTCCTTGAAGAGATACTCCCCTTCCCAGGCCTGCTGCGTGGCGCGACGCCATGGACGCGCGAGAAATTTCGCGAGGTCGATCCCGCGGACGTATTTTTCGATGACGATCGCATGATCTTCATCAAGATGGAAAAAAAGCCCGTTCGCGCCATCGGTCGCGATTTCAAGCACGAGGAATTTTTCGCGCGCACGAAAAGAAGCAACAACGTTCATTGTCATTATTTTACCATGACGAAAATATCCGCGTCGGATCTGTTCCCCGACGCGGAAAATACTACACAACAACAAGAGGCATTCTTTACTACACTATGGCGGGGAAAAAGAACGCTCCCTTGCCGTATTCAGCGCTCGATCACGCCCCGGATGCGGCGGACGCCCGCGCTCACCGCCTCCTCCTTGGCGACCCTGAACGTCCCGTCGATCTCGCCCGTATGCGCCACATGAGGGCCGCCGCAGAATTCGATCGAAAAGGCCTCGCTGAATCGCGGATCGACGGCGGTCGCGCCCTTCGGGCCGATCGAATACACG
>JAKABL010000032.1 GCA_021801885.1 bacterium | reverse complement strand
CAACCACTGCCGCCGCAGCACCGGCAGCGACATCAACCCCGACAAAGCAGAAATTTTTGTCGGTGAGCATGGTCGCCGCCACCCCCGCCGCACCCTCGCAAAAATCTTCGTCCCCTGGGCAGGTTGCCCAGGATGCGCAGACAAGTGAGGCAGAAGGCCCCGGGAGCGCGGCGAATACTGCGCGTTCGTATTATGCCGCACCGCAACCGATGGGTCGGGACTGCGAACGCTATCGCAGTCCCGACAACGGCGATCTGGCCTTCAGTGCGTGTTGTAAAAGGTCTTCCGAGACCTGGATCACATGCCAGGGCCAATTCGTGAACCTCGGTCATAAGATCGGGGTCCTCGAAGTGGACAACAATGGCACGGTGCAGGACGATCTGGGCAACCAGCAGCCCCTGTACCGAGGCAATGTCCAGTTCGGCACGGACTGGCAAGCCTGGCTCTACCCTCCCCGGAACACGCTCAATCCCACAAACTTCTCATTGAAGTTTAGGGATCAAAGCGAAGGGGATGCGACGAGCGTGCTCGTCGTCATCCCCTACGACTGGGGAAACTCGGGATTCGTCCCGGGCATTCCGGGGAGCTTCGTGGGAAAGTTCCCCATCCAAGGATGAATATCTTCCCGGCAGCGCATATGCGCATGCCGGGATTTTTTTATCGCAGCGCACGCAGACTTCGCATGGAACAAAAAAGAGCCGCAGCAATGCGGCTCTTTTTCCCGTCGCCAATCAATCGATGATTAGCAGGAGGTCACCGTACCGGCACCAAGGAAGTTGCCGACGATGAGCGGAACGGCCTTCGCGAGAAGCGCCACCCCGATCGCAACCGCGGCGTACATAAGGGTTGCCCCTGCGCTCTTCACCTTCTCCGGATCGCCTCCGGCGGTAAGGTATTTGAACGCCGCCACCACGACCATGATGACCGCCACCACGATCAGGAAGTAGAACATCCAGGCGAAGACGATGCAGAGATCGTTCAGGATCGACTGGAGGCTCACGATGTTCGCCGTGGGGATGTTACCCGCGCCCGTCGCCGGAGCGGGGGGCTGGATTCCCTGCGCGAATGCAAGCGCCGGCACGACGAAGGAAATCGCCGTAGGACCGGCCGTTTTCAGAAAATTGATCGCTTTCTTCATAGGGATAAAAGGATATCGACCTTTCGAAGATACGTAATAAGGATATCACGGGACGCGCCGCCTTGGCAAAGGCGGAGCGGCATCTCACAATGTCACCGAGCCGTTAGTTAGAGGAAGAACCGGTAGGACTCACCGAACTCGAGGGTCCCGCACTGCACGAAAACCCTGCCGATGTACCAAGGAGGTTCGCGACAAGCGGGGGGAATCCATAGGCAATGAGCGCCACCGCGATGCCGATCGCGGCATAGGTGAGCGTTTTGCGGGCCTTCGTCGTCTTCTCGGTGTCATCGCCCGCCGTCACGTACTGGAATGCCGCAAGCACCACCATGATGATGGCTACCGCAAAGAGGAAATAGATCATCCATGCGATGACGTTGCAGAGAATACGAGAAAGGTCCTTCCCTGTAGCAAGCGGAGGGCTCTGCGTGTAGCTCTGCGCGTCCGCGACAAGGGCAAAGAACAATCCCGAAATGACCAACCCGCCGCCCCACAATATTTTTGAATAATAGTGCTTCATGAATGCATAACGAATGCGATACTGCTTCGACCGTTATAATAGTAATCCTTGCACGCTTTATCTAAAAAGTCCATTATGGCGCGCCGCCATTCAGGATGTTCTGGATGAGCGAGGTGACGCCGGTCGCGAGGAGCGCCACGGCGAAACCGATCGCCGCATAGAGAAGCGTCTTCCTCCCCTTGGTGAACTTCTCGGGATCGCCCGAAGAAGTGATCATTTGAAAGGCGCCCACAAGGACGAATATCACCGTAAGGGGAATGGCGATCGTGGTCGCAAGGAATCCGATGACGTTATTCACGACCCCGGGGAACGTCGACACGCCGAGCGGATTCGTAAGAGTGATGGATGTCCCTCCCGCGCCCCCGGTGCTCCCCCCGCTCGGCTGCCCGTTCGTGGTGGCGAAGGCCGTCGCGCCAAGCACGAGAAACGCACCGGCCGATGCCGCCATTCCCGTGAGGGCCTTCCCTATGCGCATCTTCGTCATATCAATAATTATAACAAAAGCTCAATCCGAACGCCTGGCCGATATAGGGACTTGTCTTGTCCACGACCGATTCGCTCACGGTAAGCTTGCAGGCGTCCGCCTGGGAAATGCCGAGCGCAGCGAGGAAGGCCTGCTCCGCCGTGGCGCGAAGCGATGCGAACGATCCCGAAGGGACGGAATTGAATACGATGGTAAAGCTGCTGTCGGGACGATAATAGCCGATGGCGTAGTCATTCTGTTGAACAATCGCCACGGTTTCATTGTCCTGCGTGATGTACGCAGCGGTCTTATAAAAGTTCTTGACCGTGACCACCCCCTGCGCCGTACCGATCTGGAACGTGCTTCCCGTAGGGAACGCGGCCGTCGACGTGCTCACCGCAACCGAGGTCCCCGAAGGTGTCGCAGGAGCGGACCCTCCGCTATTAGGAGTAAGGGAGGGAAACAGGCTCCCTGTACTTGATGCGGATCCCCCCGAAGCATTCGGGCGCACGCCGCGAAGCGAAAGATATATCCCCGCCGCAACGAGAATGACCGCAATGGCCACGATGACGATGATGAATAGTTTTCTCATGGATATCGGCTTGCGTTTATTATACTAGAATCCGCATGCCTGTTGATCGACCTTCCATGGGCTCAGGTTTCCCCCATTATTGGAAAGCTGGCACGCGACCTGAATGTTCGGGAGGGCTTCCTGCGCAGCGCTCACGCACGCATTGTACACGGCCATATTGATGACCTTACATTGCGGTCCCGTGTGCTGGTACCCCGTGGTACATGCCGTGCCCGCCGAACAGGAAATCGCACTCCCGCTGAATGCCGATGCGCAATTATAACTTTTTCCGTTCACGGTCACCGGCCGCGTCCATGAATCGGTGATGTTGATCTGGAACAATCCGATCGACACGGGAAGGAGCGCCGTCCCCGTAGGCGCAAGACAGGAATCGGTCTTGCTTTCATTGGCAGCGTAGCCGCCGCTCTCCCGTCGGCAGATGCCCGACACGATCGCCACATTGGTCGTGAAGCAACCCTGCCCTCCCGACGAGGCCGGCACAAGATTGCTCACGGAGCATGGACCGCTCGGGAGCGGCATGCAGGAACTCGTGGGGTTGTAAGAATAGTTCTGGCTCGATTGCGGTGTAACGGCCACGGAGCTGAACCCCGGGAGGCCAAGCGACACGAGATTGGGGTTGATGATGTTCAAGATGAAATAGGCGGAGGCAAGGAGAAGAATACCGAGGAGCGCGGATTTGATCCACTCCTTCGCGTCGCTTTCGCCGGAAGGATTCCCCCGCGACACCATATACTTCACGCCACCATAGACGATGATACCGAATGCAAGCACGCCGGAGATCGAAAGCGCCCACCCATAGAACGCGTTGATGAACGCACCCGGAGCTTCGCCGCCTGCCGCGCTCGATGCCTGACCGGGAAACTGCGCGGCGATCCGCACCTGCGCATGGACCACCGGCAAAAGCCCCGGCACAAACCAGGAAGCGACCGCGAGCGCAATCGTGCCGAAGAACAGCGAGAGTGAAAGGATCTTGAGTGCGATCTTCATCATCATCGTCAACCGCCAAAACCCGCGATACCGCTGATATGGAACACGCCGATGACCGTGTTCACAATAAGGTACGCGCACAGGACGATAACGACGCCGACCACCGCGCCGATCATGGTCTTGCGAGCCTGGGTGATCCGCTCGGGATTCCCTCCGGAAGCGATCATCATAAGTCCTCCTATAATAAAGAGGATCGGGGCAATGGCAAACAGCCCGACCGACATAAGAAGATAGATGGCGTTGATGAACGTTTGAATGAGGTCGTTGAGATTCTTACAGTTGGGCTTGCCCGAAGGATTATTGGAGGTGATGGCCCTACCGCCGGCCCCGATCGGATAGTTCCCGGTGCACGATACGATGGGCCCCCAATAGCCAGGCGGCATGGTCCAAATATTGTAGCCATGGACTCCCTGAGAAACGGTCTGCGTAGGAAGGTTGTTATTGAATGATTGCGTGGGGGCCGTGGGGATCGTCGCGGTGGTGACGGGGTTCTGTATTTGAAGGCCCTGGGTCTGTGCAGAGACCACAAAAGGCAATGCCATCGCACTAATAAGGACCGCAACGGCCACAATGCCAAGTCCGCGCACGGCGGAGGTGCTCATGAGCGTTCTATGGCGTTGAATGAAATCTCTCATGGATGTGATCAGCTGCCGTTGATCGTCGTCTGCGCTTCCTGGAGCGCCGTCGCGGGATCGGCGGATCCCGAAAGGACGTCCGTGATCGCGGTGTTGAGCGCCGCATCGATGGCGCCGCTGTTCGCTTCGGGCCATGACGTCGCCGTGAGGGCCTGCGACGCGAACACCGACATCACGGGGTCGGTCTGGTCGGCCGCGATCGAGGTTCTGAGCGCGGGCGGCAGGCCGGTATCCTGTGTATATATGCTCTCATAGGCGGGATTGGTGGTCAATCCGATGATGAAGCTCCACGCGGCAAGCGCGTTCGGGCTGTTGCGGTTCACCGCAAGCCCGTTATAGTCCGCGTAGTTCACGGCTGCGGATGCGTTCGCCGGCTGCGGCATGGGCGCCACGCCGTAATTGAGGAACGGCGCTTTCGCCTTGATCGCCGCGAGCGCCGATGCATAGTCGAAAATGATCGCCGTCTTTCCTTGTGCAAAACTGTCCTCGGCATTACCGAAACTGTCGCTCCATGTGTAGTACGGTGATGCCGCATTTGCAAACTGAAGATAATAATCGAAGGCGTTCTGCCCCGCGGAACCCGACGAACCGCCGGTACCCGCAAATGCCACGGACGAACCGTCCGCCGAGATCATCTGCGTCCCATTCTGAAGCATAAGCAGGAACACGATGTCCGGGGCATCGGGAATGCTCGCTTCCGATCCTCCGAGCGCCGCGGCGGCCTGCGTAAGCTGGCCAGATGCATTCACCTTGCGGAGAAGCGGCACGTCCGCATCGAACTGGGTCCAGGTCGTGGGGAGCGTGGCGATGCCTGCGGTGTTCACAAGATCTTTGTTGTAGATCATCGCAAGCGTGTCGACGGAAAGCGGAAGCGCATACACATTCCCACCGGAAACGAAATCTTTGCCCACCACGTCGGGGAAGTCCTGCCCGAGCGTCGTCAGATTGAAGGTGCCGGCAAGCGTCGCGGGAAGCGGGGCGAGAACGCTCTTCCATTGCGGAAGATCGCGATTACCGATCTCAAAGATGTCAGGCCCCGTCCCCGCCGCGATCGCCGCGAGCACCTGGCTCCGGTAGTTGGACGCGGTGATCTGGGTGTATCGTATGGTGGTCTGCGTCCCGGAGCCGGGGCCCGTATACTTGGCGATCATGTCATTGAAGGCCTGCGGACTATCGGTCCCCCATATGGTGAGATTTGCCGTCGCCACGCCCGCCTTGTTCGAACGCATGTTCAGCACGAACAGCAAAAGCCCGCCGATCACAATGACCGCGGCAGCGAGCACGATCATGGCCTGTCGACGGGTAAGGGTGGTGGGAAGCTGCATGGATCGTAGATCGTAATAATAGAGGATGTGCGGATCAGCGGGGAAATACGCTCATGCGCGGCGCGCGCGGTCGGGACTATGCGATGACCGTTCCTGCAAGCCGGTCGCCCTGATTGAGGTTCATGATCCGTACGCCCTGCGCGGAGCGGCCCGTCGTGCGGACCGTCGCGAGTTCGGTGCGGATCATCTGTCCTTTTGCGGAAAGGGCAAAAAGATCTTTTTCATCCGTCACCGCATGCGCGGAAATAACGAGGCCGGTCTTCGCCGTCACGTCGGCGGTCTTGATGCCGGACCCTCCCCGCGCCTGTTTTTTATATTCTTTGAGCGGCGTCTGCTTGGCAAAGCCGTGCTCCATGACGACGAGGAACATCGCATCGTCTCCTTTTATTATATCAAACCCGGCAACCTCGTCGTTCTGTTTTTTGAGCTTGATCGCCCGCACGCCCGCGGCCGTCCGGCCCATCGGCCGCGCGTCCTTCTCATCGAAGCGTATCGACTGTCCCTGGCGCGTCGCGAGCACGACCTGATCGGTCCCGGTCGTGAGCTTCGCCCATTTGAGCTGGTCTCCTTTTTTCAGCGTGATCGCAATGATGCCGGTGCGACGGATGTTCGCGAAATCCGCGAGCGAAGTCTTCTTAATGAGCCCCTGCTTCGTCACCATCATAAGATACTTCTTCGCCTCCTTCTTGGAGGAATAATTGACGATCGCATTCACATGTTCATCCGCGGGAAGTTCCAGGAAGTTCTGGATCGCGCGCCCCTTCGACGTGCGCGTGGCTTGGGGGATTTCGTAGATCTTCGTTTGGAACACGCGCCCCTTGTCGGTGAAGAACAGCACGTTGTCGTGCGTGTTCGCACTGAAGAAGTGGGAGAGAAAATCCTCATCGGCGACATCGGAACCGATGAGCCCTTTCCCGCCACGGCGCTGGACCTTGAACGTGTCCGGCGGGAGCCGCTTGATATAGCCCCCGGCAGAGACCGTTACCATCGCCTCCTCTTCGGGCACGAGGTCCTCGTCGGACACGGCCTCGGGTGCGCGCGCCACGACTCGCGTGCGGCGCTCGTCGCCATACTTTGCTTTGAGCTCCGTCACCTCGTCCGTCACGATCTTCACGATGCGCGCGGGACTCTTGAGGATCGCCTTGAGATCTTCGATGAGCGCCTTTTTTTCCTTGAGCTCGGCTTCCACCTTCAGACGCTCGAGCGCCGCAAGCGACTGGAGGCGCATCTCGAGGATCGCCGTCGCCTGGACCGCGCTCAATTTGAAGAGCGTCATGAGCGCCGCATGGGCCTCTTCCTTGTCCTTCGATTTCCGGATGGTCGCGATCACGCGGTCGATCGCATCGAGCGCGATCATGAGCCCTTCAAGAATGTGTGCGCGTTCCTCCGCCTTGCGGAGATCGAACTTCGTGCGACGCGCGATCACCTCTTTGCGGTACGCGAGGTATTCGGAAAGGATATCGCGGAGCGCGAGGAGGCGCGGCACGAGCCCGCCGTTCTCCGATACGAGCGCAATCATGTTCATATTGAAATTCTTCTGAAGATCCGTGTGCTTATAGAGCCAATTGAGCACCTTCTGCGGCGCCACGTCGTTCTTCAGTTCGATCACGATGCGCAGGCCTTCGCGATCGGACTCGTCGCGCAGATCGCGGATGCCCTCGATCTTCTTTTCCTGAGCAAGCTCGGCGATCGTCTTGATGAGTTCCGCCTTGTTCACCTGGTACGGGATCTCGGTGACCACGATGTCGAACTGCCGGGAATTCTTCTTCTCGATGATCTCCGCCTTTGCGCGCGTGAGGATGGCCCCTTTGCCCGTCAC
>JAKABL010000031.1 GCA_021801885.1 bacterium | reverse complement strand
AGATTTGTTCATTTCCTCCTCACTTCGGGCGTTTAGCTCAGTGGTAGAGCGTTCCGTTCACATCGGAAAGGTCGCAGGTCCGATCCCTGCAACGCCCACAACGTTATGCACCACGTCGCCATCATGAAGAAGTCCTGGGGACTTCTCCCGAAGATCCTTGCGGGCGAGAAGACGATTGAGTCGCGATGGTACAAAAACCGATCCGTGCCATGGAATACAATCGCGGTGGGGGATACAGTCTATTTCAAAAATTCCGGCGAACCGGTGACGGTGCGGGCGAACGTTGCGCGCGTGGTGCGACTGGAAAAGCTTTCGCCGATGAGGGTGAAGGCTGCGCTCCACAAATACGGAAAGGCAGATGGCATCGCCGCCAGAGATCTCAATGTCTATTATCGAAAGTTCGAAGATAAGCGGTATGCGCTTTTAATATTTTTAAAGGATGTGCGAAGGATCCGCCGGCCGTTCGACATCGATAGAAAAGGCTTCGGGGCCATGACGGCGTGGATCTCGTTGGAACACATCGCACGGATCAAGATCGCGACCGGCGGAAAGAGATAAAAAAAGGCGCCGAGGTACGGCGCTGTGATGCTACGCGAAAGGGATCGCGTCGACCATTCTTGCCTCGAAGG
This sequence comes from bacterium, assembly GCA_021801885.1. Classification (GTDB taxonomy): domain Bacteria; phylum Patescibacteriota; class Minisyncoccia; order UBA6257; family 2-01-FULL-56-20; genus JAKAGE01. The sequence goes on along the minus strand of JAKABL010000031.1, from coordinate 6,877 downwards.
AGCTCATGTAGGCGGGAACGTCGAGCAATTCGCTCACCTTCACGAACTGCAGACCTTTCTGTTTTGCCGCATCGATGACCGATGGCAAGATGCGGATCGTATCCTTCGGTCTCGATGAATCGATGAAGAGGTCGTGCCCGTCGTGGAGAAGCACGATGTCGCCGCCGCGAAGGCCCTTCACGATATCGTGCGCCTGCATATCGGGCGATTTCTTCACCCGCGAATATGCCGAGGCGAGCACGGGGATCAGGTGGAGGTCCAACAATATCTTTTCCGTGCCGCGATTGAACGCGAGTTCCGGTGAGGGCCGAAAGAAGCGCAGATCGAGGCCCAGGACTTCTTTCGCGACCTCAAGCGACTGCCGGATGGCCGCCGCCGAGGCCTTCGTGCGAAGTGCCTTCGCATACGAGAATCCGTCGGGCTGGTGTGCATGCCCGCCGATCTCGTGGCCTTCCGCGAGGATCCGCCGCGCGACATCCGGCAATTTTTCCACATTCTCGGGAATGAGGAAAAAAGTCGCGGGGATGGAACGCTCTTTGAGAATATCGAGGATCGACTCCGTCCACATGGAAGGCCCATCATCGAAGGTAAGTGCAATCTTGGGCTGATCCCTTCTTCCGTGGCGAAATTTAATGAGATAACGCATGGGGTGCTCCTTGGAACTAACCATACCATGCCATATTTTTCCTTCACAAGGCAAGTTTCCTCCAAAGTGGGGAATTAACCGTGCGCCGCCCCTGTGCATATCTCACCGTCTCCAGGCGGTTTTTATTTTCAAAACCCCAATAAAATAAAGGGATTTCACGGCAAATGCGCGAAAAAGTAACGTGGTTTGACGTTATATATAGGTGGTATACAATGTAGGAGAAGTGGTGAGCTGTGGAGAAAGTTGGGGATAACTGACCGCTTCTGGGGATAACTCGGGCGCTGAACGCCCGGAAAGGCCCATAAAATATCACTTTTTACTTTTCATGCTTCTTGGAGAATTCCGGCACACGCTGGATACAAAAGGTCGGGTGGCGGTTCCGGCAAAATTCCGCGATAAACTTGCGTCCGGCGCCATTATTACCCGCGGAATAGACAATTGCTTGTTCATGTTCACGAATGCCGAATGGGAACAGCTTGCGACGAAGCTTATGGCCTTGCCGCTCGCGCAGGCCAATTCGCGGGCATTCGTACGGCTCATGATGGCGGGCGCGACCGATGTCGCGATCGACGCGCAGGGCCGCATCCTCGTTCCCGATTATCTCCGCAAATACGCAGGCTTCAAAAAGGATGTGATCGTCGCGGGACTTTACAACCGCGTGGAGATCTGGGATGAGACGGCATGGGCGGCCTATAAGGCAAAGACCGAGAGCTCCTCGGAAACGATCGCGGAACAACTCGGCGAACTGGGAATTTGAGCGAACACGTTCCAGTACTTTTACATGAGGTAGTCACGTTCTTGGATCCGCATCCGGGAGATTTCATTATTGATGGAACGGTGGACGGTGGCGGACACGCCCGGGAGATTCTCGGCCGCATCACCGACACAGGGACCCTGCTGGGGACCGACTGGGACGAAACGTTGCTCGCAGAATGCAGGGAACGTCTCGTGGGATACAAGAATGCGGTGCTGGTCCACGCGAACTATGCGGATCTCGCGCAGGTTCTCGAGGCGCAGGCGCGCGAAGGACGCGTTCCCAAGGCACAGGCCGACGGACTGCTCGTCGATCTGGGATTTTCTTCGGAACAGCTCGCGCGGTCGGGAAGGGGATTCAGTTTTGGCGCCCGCGGCGAGGAGGGGTCGCACAATGAACCGCTCCTCATGACCTACGACGATTCGAAGACGCCGGTTGCGACGCTCCTTCGGGAACTTCCGGAAGCGACGCTCGCGGACATCATCTTTGAATTCGGCGGAGAGCGTTATTCTCGAAGGATCGCAAAGGCGATCAAGGAGCGCGAACGGAAAACGCCGATCGCCACGAACGGTGAACTCGCGGCGATAGTGCGCGCGGCGCTGCCGGCCCGGTACGAGCATGGGCGCATCGATCCCGCCACACGGACCTTCCAGGCGCTCCGCATATATGCGAACGGCGAACTCGAGAATCTGGAAGCGCTCCTCGCGCATGTGCCGGATATCGTGCGGCCCGGGGGGCGCGTAGCGATCATCACCTTCCATTCCCTTGAGGATCGCATCGTGAAGCGCGCGTTCCGCGCCCTTGCGACGGAGGGAAGGGCTCACCTCATTACAAAAAAACCGATTCCGGCAGGACGGGACGAGATCGCGAAAAATCCAAGAAGTCGTTCGGCGAAACTCAGGGTCATTCAACTCTCATGACATTCCTCCAACCAAAACATTATTTCAATATTGCGAATAGTTTCATTGCGGCACTTGTGCTGCTCGTGCTCGTGGGAACGGTAGGGCTGATCGTGGAGTATAATAAGACGGTCACGCTCCAGCACGGCATCCTTGCGGCGAAGACGCAGCTCCAATCCATCGGTGCGGCGAACACCCAGCTTACGAACAGCGTGTTTGCGACGCTCGACAACGGGCAGGCGCCCACGATCGCTGCGGCGGATGGGCTGGTGGCGGATAATAATCCCCAATACTACACGGTGAATTAGTAATGGCCTATCGCTTTTCAATAATACTCGCGGGCATTCTCGCCGCATTCGGATTTTTAACCTTCCACTTATACCAGCTTCAGCTCGTGAAAGGAGGATATTACCTTGCGCGTGCGCAGGCGGAGGTATCGGGTTCCGGCAACGCCTCGGCGAACCGGGGCGCGATTTATTTTACCGATAATCAGGGAAATGAGCTTCCGGTGGCGGTGAATCAGGAGGTCCCGCTTATTTATGCGGTACCGACGGCGATCAAGGATCCCGCGACGGCAGCCGTCGCGGTCGCGCCGGTGCTCAATATGTCGTCTACGGCGCTCCAGGCAATCTTTTCGCAAAAGACTTCGTATGCGCTTCTTGCAAAAGGGGTGAGCCAGAGCGTTGCCGACAAGATCCTTGCGCTCAATATCAAGGGTGTGGTAGCCGATTACGTGCCGCAGCGATTTTATCCGCTGGGCGCTGTCGCATCGCAGGTGCTCGGTTATGTCGGTCCTTCGGCGTCGAGCGATGCGCAGGTGGGACATTATGGCGTTGAGGAATATTATAATAGCTTCCTCCAAGGAGCCACCACAGGAACGAATGCCGGGCAGGGCGGTCAGGATCTCGCACTTACCATTGATCCCAATATACAAATTGAATGCGAAAAAGTTCTTGAAAAATATATCAAGATTGCTCAAGCGGCGAGTGGAGAATTCATTGTGGAGGATCCAAATACGGGAGCTATTCTTGCGATGGGACAGCTTCCCAACTTTGATCCGAACAATTTCGCACAATATCCGCTTACGGACTTTTTGAATAAAAACGTGCAGAATGTCTATGAGCCGGGTTCGATTATGAAATTAATGACAATGGCGGCGGGCATTGATTCGGGGGCAATCACACCTGATACGACTTATACCGATCACGGTTATAAGAATATCGACGGAGTCCATATTACGAATTGGAATCTTACAATCCACGGTCCCTATGGTCCGGGAACGACGATGACCCAGGTGATCGAGCATTCGATCAATACGGGCGCCATTTGGGCGGAGAATCAGACGGGGAATAGCACATTTTTGAAATACGTAAAGTTGTTCGGTCTCGATCAGAAGACGGGAATAGATCTTCCTGGCGAGGTTGCAGGGAGTGTCACGCAGCTTACTCCGACCGCTCCTCAGGTGGATTGGGATACTGCGGCATACGGCCAGGGTATTTCGATGACGCCGATCGAGCTTGTGCAGGGGATTTCGGCGATCGCGAACGGTGGTCTTCTCATGCGGCCTTATCTCAATGTGACGCAGCATCCGAAGGTCATCCGCAGAGTGATCAGCAGCTCGACGGCGGCATTGGTCACTCAGATGGGCGTCGATGCTGTGGATCTTGCCCAAGTGGCGAACATCAACGGATATTCGCTTGCGGGTAAGACGGGAAGCGCGTATGTGCCGAATCCCGCGGGCGGAGGATACCTACAGGAACTTGATGATTCATATATCGGCTGGGGTCCCACTACAAACCCTCGATTTATTGCATGGGTTCGCTTGAACCATGTTTCCGTAAACTCACTTGCGGAAGAGTCTATTGTGCCCGCATGGCGCGAGATTGCGCAGTGGCTCATTAATTATTACAGCATCCCGCCGAACCGCACGACGAAGGATGTCATTCCGAACTGCAAAAATCTTATCTGTTCGGGCTGATGCGTGCAAAGGATTGTTGATCGCATACATACCATGACCAAGATTCTTAAACATATTCTTCGGCGTTTTGCACGTCTCACGATGTGGCGGTATCGCCCGGGTGTCATTGGCATCACGGGAAGTGCCGGGAAGACGTCGGCGAAGCTCGCGGTGAAGGCCGTGCTTGAAGGGAGCGGCAGAGCGGTGCGCACGGCGCCCGGCAATCTGAACAGCGAGCTCGGCGTGGTGCTCAGCATTCTCGGCGATTGGAGCGAGCGCGATCTTGCACTCGTCACGCGTGCCACGCCCGCCGGCACGCGCCGCGCGGCGAAACTTTGGTTCTGGGTCCGCGTGATCGCCGTATCTTCATGGCGCATCATCGTGCCCGCCACGCATTACCCGGAGATTCTTGTCCTTGAATATGGGGCCGATCGCCCCGGGGACATCAAATACCTCCTCACGATCGCCCGTCCGAACGTGAGCATCGTTACCGCCATCGGCGATGTCCCGGTCCATGTGGAATTTTATGACGGACCGGAGGCGGTCGCCCGCGAAAAAGGACGGCTCATCGAGTTCCTCCCCGCAGCGGGATATGCCATTTTGAACGGAGACGACCCCGTGGTGCGGGGACTGCAGGCCCGCACGCGGGCGCATGTCATGTGCTATGGATTCGATCGGGGCGAGGAGGTGCGCGTGGTGCGGTTCGAACATCGATTCCGCGGCGACGGTACCCCCGACGGTATTTCGTTCAAATTGGAATACGCGGGCGGTACGGTGCCGGTGCGCATTCCGCATGTGTTCGGTCGTACCCATGCGTATGCCGCGGCCGCGGGAGCATCGGTCGGCATCGTGTTCGGCATGAATCTCGTGGCGATTTCCGATGCGCTTGCGCACTACGCGCCTGCGGAGTCCCGCATGCAGGTGATGCGGGGGATACGGTCGTCCTATGTGATCGATGATGCGTATAATGCGAGCCCCATCGCGATGCGCGCCGCGCTCGAGGTGCTGCGCGATTTTCCCGCCGCGCGCCGCATTGCGGTCCTCGGTGACATGAAAGAGCTCGGACGCTTTTCCCGCGAAGCACATGTGAAGGCAGGGAAGATCGTGGCAAAAACGGCGGATGCGCTCTTCGCGGTAGGCCCCGAAGCGCGCGTTCTTGCCGAGGCCGCGCGTGCGGAAGGGATGAAAAAAACGGACATTTTCCTTTTTGACAGCGCCGATGTAGCAAAGGTGGCTGTGCGTGATTTCCTTAAGAAGGACGACCTCGTGCTGGTGAAGGGTTCGCATGCGATGCGGCTCGATAAGGTAGTGGACGAGATACGGGAGCGATGATACAATCCCATGGATAACGCCGCCATCGTCTAGCCTGGTCCAGGACACCGCCCTCTCACGGCGGGAACTCGGGTTCAAATCCCGATGGCGGTACCAGTAAAAAAATTACTCCCAAAAGGGAAGGGATCGAATTCTGCTGGATTCGTCCCTAGGCACTCCGCGGGAAATCCCGACGGCGGTACGCCGAAATTACCCGGGGAGTAACGCATGCGATTCCCATATAAAGTTCAATAGCTTGGAACCACTTTAGAGCATTTCTTGCGGCGTTTTCATCTCGATTCCCATGTGCGGCCTTTCGGTATTGTAGTATCTCAGATATTCGGGAATCTCTTTCTGCCAGAGTTTGAAATTCCTCGGGATGCGGCTCACGCATTCCTGCTGGATGGTGCGATTGAAGCGCTCGAGGTGCGCATTGTCGTTCGGGGTCCTGATCCGGCTGTGCCGATGCGCCATACCATCCTCGAGGAGTTTCTTCGTGAACCATTTCGAGAATTCCGATCCGTGATCCGACTGGATGGTCCTGAAATCGAAGGGGGCGATCGCCTGTGATGCCATGACAAAGGATGAACTTCGTCCCGCGGATATTTTTCTTGCGGGGATCGCATGCGCCCATCGCGAAAACACATCGAGGAGGGTGTACACGTACAGCTGGTCGCCGGAGGCACCGACGTGGATCGTGTCGATTTCCACCAATATCCCCGGCTTTTCCGGCACAGGCCGCGGCGGATACGTGTGCCATTTCTTCCATGGACTCGGATATGTGAGGAGGTTGCGCTTGAGCGTCCGCTTCACGGTCGAGAGCGAGACCGTGATGCCTTTCTTCGCGAGAAGATGGTGGATGAAGAACGCGTCACGCTTGAAGTGGTGCCGGTATGCGAGGATGAGCGATTCGAGATCCTTGGATATCTCCGCAGGATGATGGTGCGGGCGCGATGACTGCGTGACGATCAGTTTCCTTCCGTCCGAGGGCGCCCGCTTCACCCACTTCACGACCGCCGAATGGCTGAATCCGAAGTGAAGAGCGGCCTTTCTCGTGGACCATCCCTCGCGGACCTTCCGCACCGCATCGCGGCGAACCCTGGGGAGGTTCGGATTGTTTGAATATGGCATATACATAGCTTGGGGTATTTCCTGGGTGGTTCCAAGCTATTGAACCATTACGCGATATTGACATTTATTTGTTTTTTCATTATCTTAACGTCAGAAAGGAGGCATTTTGTATGCGCGTGATCATGATCGCCGGTCGGTTGTGCGCCGGCAAAAATACGGTAGCCCTTATGGTGCGAAGG
>JAKABL010000030.1 GCA_021801885.1 bacterium | reverse complement strand
CCGGGGCGCATCACCGATCCAGTCGGCGATCCTCGCCGGGGAACGGGAAAGCGGCGTGTCGCTTTATCTCATGGACGCAAAGATGGACCATGGCCCCGTCCTTGCCCGCGCCTCCGCCCCGATCGCGCAAGACGATTCCTATCTTGTGCTCGAAGCGCATCTCGCCGCCCTTGCCGGCGATCTTCTCGCGCAAACGCTTCCGGATTTTTTCGCCGGCACCGTGCACGGCGTTCCGCAGGATGACACCAAAGCCACCTTCACGAAAAAATTCTCCACGCAGGACGGATTCGTGGACGAGACCGCCCTTGGTGCCGCCGAACGCGGCGAGGGTGGCGACACCGTTCTCCGGAAGATCCTCGCGCTCAATCCCGAACCCGGCGCATGGACCCTCCGCGACGGCGTCCGTATCAAACTCCTTGAGGCGACCCTCGACCCGCACGGCACGCTCCGCCTTACGCTCATCCAAAAGGAGGGCGATCGGCCGCGAAGGATGCCGCACTAGCAAAAAGGACGTGGATCATCCACGTCCTTTTTTATTCATTCGGCTATTCCGCTATTTCGCCGCCCGATAATACTCCTCCGCGCGCGCCCAATTGACCACGCGCCACCAGTCGCCGATGTAGCCCTTTCTATCCGATTGATGCTTGAGATAGTACGCGTGCTCCCATACATCGAGCCCGAGCACGGGACGCGCGCCCGTCATGAGCGGACTGTCCTGGTTGGGGGTCGTCATGATCGTGAGCCCACCGGCGTCGTCCCGCACGAGCCAAGCCCATCCCGAACCGAATACCCCGGCCGCCGCCTTCTCGAACGCCTCTTTATATGCGGCGAATCCGCCGAAGGCGTCCGCAATGGCCTTCCCGAGATCTCCCGAAGGCTCCGCGCCCCCTTCCGAACCGGCCGATGCCGATGCCTTTGCCGCATCGGGTCCCATGATCGTCCAGAAGAACGAATGGTTCATATGGCCCCCGCCGTGGTTCCGCACCGCGGTCCGGATATCCTCCGGCACGGTGTCGATCGCCGCAAGCAGCTCCTCGAGCGGCTTATCTGCGATCTCGGGATGCTTCTCGAGCGCGGCGTTCAGGTTGTTCACATATGCCTGATGGTGCTTTGTATGATGGATCTCCATCGTCTTCGCATCGATGTACGGCTCGAGCGCATCGTACGCATACGGCAGTGCGGGCAATTCGTATTTCATAGTAGTGTGTTATTGAAATAATTTATGTACTGGCCTTTGTTCTCGTATATACCATCAATGGCCTCCGTGGCCTCCATGGCCTCCTCCTCCTTTTTTACCGCCACCTGACGGCGTATGTCCCGCAGACGATCCCCCATGCCCGGATCCCGAGCTCTTCCCCGACGACCCACCATGAGAACCTCCCCCACTGCCACCGCCCCCTCCCTTTCCTTTCACCTTGAACGCCTTTTGAAGCGCAGCTCCTGTCCCCGCATAGGCACCGATAAGGCCGAGTGTGAAGATTGCTTTGATCTTCCCCCATCCCCACGCAAACAGCCTACCGATCTTCCCGCCGCCAATACCCTTCGCGCCTCCGCCGCCCTCGGTACCTTCCTTCTTTTTATCGTCGGCCGCGGCGCGGGGCGCTCCTTCTACGGTCTTTGCTTCCGGTTCGCCCTGCGCTCCTGCCTGCCCCTCAGGTGCTTTGCCATCGGCCCCGTCCTCCTTCGTGATGTCTTCACGGAGCGCGTCGAGTTTTTCTTCTTTTCCCTCCTCGCCCCGTTCGGTGGCGGTTTCCGCGGCGGCGGTTCCCTCTTCGGAAGGACCTTCCGCCGCACCGACATGCTGCCCTTCCCGTTCCGATACACCCAAGCCCGCCTCGCCGCGTTCAACGGCGGGAGCGCGCTCGCCCGCTACCATGGGATCTTCTTCGATGCTCATACTCTTGCAGGTGATTCTCTTATATAATACATTACACGGAGCATCCGTCCATAATCCTTGGGGGGTCGTCTAATGGTAGGACAGCGGCCTTTGAAGCCGTGAATCTTGGTCCGATTCCAAGCCCCCCAGCACTGTGTCCCAGAGAGAAGAGATTCGCGTATTTTGCTATACTCTTCATATAAGAGATGCGCTCCCCATTGGCCCCGCCCGTGCGAGGGATACGCATCCATATTCATTCATGAAGATCGCATTCATCCATAACGAAAAGAAGATCGGGACCGGGGCGAATTATATCAATGATCTCATGGCGAGCAAGCTCAAAGCCCGCGGCGACGTCATAAAAAATTTCTATCCGAAGACCGAGCTCATGGATTCGCCCGTACGCCTCAAAGGACTGGCCAATATCCTCTTTTTCTATAGCCTTTTGGAACATCGCAGGAGCGTGGCGCGCTATTCGATCATCCAGGGCACGACCTATACCCCCCTCCCCTTCCTCGCCCTCCCGATCCCGGTCGTGACCCATTTCGGATCAACCACGGCGGGATTTCTGAAAAGCGTTCCCCTCGCAAACAAGATCGAGCCTCCGACGCGTTCCGTATGGTATGCCCTCCGACGCGAAGGTGTCATCGGCGAACTGAATTTCCGCACGCGCCGGCCGTTGCGCGACATCGCCGAGATAGAACACTATGCAGCGGACAAGGCAACGGCCGTCATCGCTACCAGCAAGAACGTGCGCGCGGAGCTTATGAGCGCGGGCGTGAACGCAAAAAAGATCAAAGTGATCCATAACGCCATCGAAGACTACTGGTTCAAGACCCCGCCGCTCCCTCCTTACGGAGATCCTTCCCTCATATTCCTTGGGCGTATCGGGCAAGATGTCTTCACCTATAAATTGAAGGGTCTCGACCGTCTGGTCCATCTGTACAAAAAATTCCCCTCCGTGCCGAAACTCACCGTATGCATGACCCTGGATAAAGGGCTTAAAAAATGGCTGAAGACCGCCATCCCCCACCATACGGTATATACGAATCTCAAAAAGGACCTCATCCCCAACGTGTTGCGGCCCATGGCGGGAAGCATACTGTTCGTCCCCTCGCGATACGAAGGGTTCTCGCTGAGCCTCATTGAGGGAATGTCGCAGGGCCTTATTCCCGTTACCTATCCGGTGGGCGTGGCACCCGAGATCATCAAAAACGGACGGAATGGGTTTGTTGTAAAAAATCAAAAAGAAGCGATCCAGCGCGTCCGGCAGATCCTCGACAATGAATACCTGCGCCTCTATATGTCAGCCCAGGCATATCGTACGGCGGAGCAATTTAAAAGCGACTACATGGCCGACCGACTCCACAGCTTCTACCGCACGATCATCAAGAATGCTGCCGCCGAACGGCGCGCCAAGAACGCCGCCGCGCGTCCGCGCACCTAGCAGGGTCGGAGCATATTCCTGACCGTGCAAAAGCTCTACGAAGCCCGCCCATAAGGGCGGCTTCTTTATTATTACAATCTCCCGGAATATCCATTACGCACCGCTCATAGTTTATGGCCGCGCATTGTAATACATCAATGAAAGGCCGGCACCACAATTCAACCTAAAATCACCTATAAAATCATGAACTACCTATTACGTCTTTTGCTCGGTACGATCCTCGCGGCCCTCACGTTGACCGTTATCCCTTCGTGGGCGTTCGGCCAGGGAGGCGGAGGGAGCGGCGGAGGCGGAGGGAGCGGAGGGAGCGGCGGGAGCGGCGGAGGCGGAGGTGCAAGCGGCGGCGGGAGCGCGGTGATCGGAACCGCGGTCGGCGCGAATGGCACCGGCGCGGGCGCAGGCACGGGCGCAGGCACGGGCGCAGGCACGAACGCCGGTGCGGCAACCGCATCGGGAACGCAAGACCAGGATCGGCTACAGATCCGGGATCAGGACCGTCTCTATCTTACGACCACGAGCACGAGTACGCCCGATCAGTTGCAGACACGCGATCAGGATAGATTGCGAACGCAGGACCAGCTGCATATCAACAGCGGTACCGGCGCGCAAGTCCAGACCCAGGCGCAGGTGGGGCCACAATGGCAGAATGCCACCGGAAGCGCCCCAGGAACGCCTCCGGGCGCGGGACTGCAGATCCACAATCAAGTGATGAATGCCGTGCAGGCCATGCTCCAGGTGGCCGACCATAACGGCACGACCACGGGCATCGGCGCGCAGATCCGTACGATCGCGCAGAACCAAATGCAGAATCAAGAGCAGGCGCAGGCGAACATCCAAAGCATACAAAACCGCAACGGATTCCTTCGGTTCCTTATCGGACCGAACTATCAACAGGCGAGCGCCACTGCGCAGCTTATCCAGCAGAATCAGGAACAGCTGCAGCAGTTGAACCAAGTGCAAGCATCGCTCGCCAATCAGGCGGATAAGGATATGATCTCGCAGCAGACACAGATCCTGCAGCAGACGAACGCACAGCTTCAAAACGCCCTCGATGGGGCGCAGCAGGGATTCTCATTGTTCGGATGGCTTTTCCGCATCTTTAACGGATAGTCTCCGTACATACACCACAACGGGCCGCCAACCGGTCCCATGCGTATTCTTTGCCTTGGTATCACACGAGAGCGAACTCTCTGCGCTCTCACGGCCATCCCACGAGATGACACGATCTTGAGCGTCCGCGATCGCCAGTTCGATCAAAGGACTCAGCACGGGCTTTGGTGGCGGCCCGCAATGTACTACATCCGCATGATGCATTTTCCATCATTACGGAAAATAAAAAAGCGCATGTCCACGGTTATGTGAACATGCGCTGCGATAACGTCCTATCCCACCGCGAGCACGATGCGCTTCGTCGAAATTCGTACCCGCGGAGGAAATATGATCGTATACGGAGGAACTTTTTTCCTTTCATCCCGCTCGAGATTCTGCACGGACGCAAGAAATCCTCCCGGAACGATCCAAGGGGTTAGACTGGCCAGCACTCCCTCCTTCGCAGGCTGATGGACCAGCATGGAACGCGTGACCGGCATCCGCTGAGGAGGTACCGACCCCACGATCCTCCCTCCTGCAGGAAAGGTGCGCCGATGGCCGAACGCGAGCTCGGTCGCCCATCCTTTCTTAAGCTTGACCATGCCAAGCCCGAGAGCGTAGGAGGACGGCCCCCGCATTTCGGGAGCATCCACGAGCTCCGCCACCCGCTTCCACGACGCAATGATCTCCTCCACGATCGCCTTCTTCTTCACGATCTTGAAGATTTCCTGATAGTGAAAGGGTTTTATGCTTCCTTGTGCGTCGATCGGCGAAGGATCGACGTTCGGATCCGACCAGAACGATGCGAGCGCAATCCATCGCGCATCGAAGGCGAACACCGCTCCGGGATGGGGCGGCAGTCCGCTTGCCATATAGTGAACGTAGCCCAGGAATCCTTCGAACTGCCTTCGTGATTCCGCGAGCTGCTTCTTTGTGGCCCGAAGGTCCGCTTCGGTGTCGGACAGGCTTTGCCCGATAACCGCAAGCGATTCCTTCAATCTCGGCACCTGCGGAGGGTCCTCCTTCTTTTCCCGAAGGAAATCCGCACGCTCTTTCTCGAGAAGCTTTTTTGCATCCTCAAGAAAGACCTTCTCCTGCTCGTGCCGTGCAATCTCGTCGCGGAGGAACGTAACGGTCTTCCGCAACATGCTCGTTTCGTGGCGATCTTCGGCCTTCAATTCCCTGAAGTCCTTGAGCGCCATCACGAAATGATCTTGGTCATCCAGGAAATCCAAGGCCTCCATGATTTCCCGCTGCCGATCAGCGGACACGTTCACCGGCTTGCGGTCAGGATGGACCTGGGCCGCAAGCTGGCGTACGAAACTCCGCACGACCGGATAGATCTGCGACTCCGTGAGGCCGAGCTCGAGAATCGCTTCGGTCAGGCCGATGACCACGAGAGGATTCGCATCCCCCCATGGCGGGCCTTGATTCGTGGCTTTCTCGAGGTTGGCCCGGAGCGATCGGGCGAAACCGTTCATAAGAGCTCCAGTTCTTTGAGGAGCGCGAGCTCCCCGTTGTGGCTGCTGTGGCTCTTCATGCCATGCGTATCCTCGCCCAGATAATCCGGGCATTCCTGCGAGATCATCCTGCGGTATACTTCCCGTTGCGAGGAGGGCATAGTGAGAAAATCAGAGAGGTCGAGAGGATCGGGGATTCCCCGATTCTTGTTGTCCGGAATGATCTTCCCGGCGATGAGGGCGATGCATATGCGCATCTTCCGCGCATAGGAATTCTTGCTACTGATGCCGAGAAATTGACAGAGCTCCTCCAGATTGGAGTCGACTATTTCTATGAGGACGTCGACATTATCAGCCCCATAATGGAGCGTGATAAGTCCGGCATGCTCGATGGTGAGCGCGACGCCAGGATACTCCTCGGTCAGAATCTTGAGGAGCTCAATACAGCCACCCAAAAATTCAGCGAATGCATCGAGTCTTCCCCGACCGGGCGCATTGGACGCAAGATCGGCAAGATCAAGATTTCGATCGCCGAGGAACATCCTCAGCAACTTCGCGAGAGATTCCGGAAGTATGCCGGACTCCCCCTGCTGGGGTGCGATGGCAAGATAGATCTGCTGCTCCAATGGAGCGGGTAGCGCGTCCTTGATGCGGCGCACGGCGGTGTCCGCGCGCCACTTGAGCCTTGCGGCGATAAGCTGCACGCGAGGATTCGACGCGACGAGCGCATACTCCTCGGCAACGGCAAGTGCCGCGGCGTTGGGGGTAGGAATAGTGTTGGTGGAAGACGAAGAACGCGTGGTGGGCGTGCCGGGATCTGAATCTGACGTATTCATTTGTAAAGCCTCCTTGGATTTTTTTACTATAAAAAGCAATCTATGTCAATAAGTCGCGCCACAAAAAAGACCCCATGATGGGGCCTTTCGTGCGCGCGTTGTGAGATGATCGCGCCGTGGCGCACTACAGCTTCACCACATACCAGGCATTGAGCACTCCCTCGCCGAGCGTCTGTCCCGCCGTCTTGTCAAGGAAATAATGATACAAGGGCATCCCCTTCCATGTGAACTGGAGCATGCCGTTATTACCCTTGATCACGCCGACGTTCACCGGCAGCATGGGGAGATGATAGGTGCCGGTCGCGCTCACGCCGGGCCCGTACGGATACCACCGTGTGAGACAGACGCCGGTGCAATTGCTCTTGCCCGCCGTATCGTGCGTAAAGGTATAGAGGGTCATACCATGATTATCGGTGAGGTAGGTTCCGAGCACCGTACTGGTGCGTTCGCTGAAATATGCCGACTGCACGACGGGCGCGGCGCTCGAAGGGGCGGACGAGGTTGCCGGGGACGCCGAGGGTGATGATACTGCCGCGGCGGATGACGATGCGACGGAGGGCGCCGAGGGAGCGACCGCCTTGTAGCTCATTCCCATAACGTACGCGATCGCCGCAACGATAAGTGCGACGATGATAATAATGATCCAATGCGTTTTTTTCATGGTAATAGTAAAATTGTGGTTATTGACGATACTTGCTGATCAGCGAACGCATCACCGCATGCCGCGCACTTACGATGACGCGGCCTTTTCTTTGAGTGCGGCGAGGTCCGCGAGCACCTCTCCCGCATGCGCTTCCGGCTTCACGTTTTCATATACCTTCTCCACCATGCCGCGGGGATCGATCAGGAACGATGTGCGGAGCGTCCCTTCGTAGTCGCGGCCCATGAATTTCTTCTTTCCCCATACGCCGTACGCGGTGACCGCCGTGCGGTCGGGATCGGCAAGGAG
>JAKABL010000029.1 GCA_021801885.1 bacterium | reverse complement strand
TGAGCCCCCTTCGGGCCCATGGGCGCCTATCTTCGCGGAACCGAACCGCGGCATCCCTTTATGCGGAATACGAAACATTTCCTTGAGATTATAGTGCGGAGGGATCTCGGCGCGGACCGTGCCGCCCTCGATGACCGGGACCTCGATCGCCTTGCCGAGAAGCACGTCCGTAAGGCGGAGCTCGCGCGCGACGATAAGATCCGCGCCCTGCCGCGCGAAGACCGCATGGGGCTTCACGCGCACGCGGACATACAGATCGCCCGATGCCGTACCGCGTTCGCCGGCCTCACCTGCGCCCGCAAGCTTGATGATCTGCCCGTCCTCGATGCCCGGGAGAAGCGAAAGCTTCGCCTCGCGGTCCGTCTGCACGCGGCCCGCGCCCTTGCATACGGAACATGGTTTTTTGGGCACCTCACCCGTACCGTGACACTTCGTGCAGGTGCGCACCTGGGAGAATGCGCCGAAAAACGTGCGCCGCTGTTCGCGCACCTGTCCCTGGCCGCCGCATACCGCGCAGGATTCAAAACCGCTGCCGGGTTCCGCGCCTTTGCCCCCGCACTGCGTACAGGACGCGAATGTGCGGTAGCGGAGCGTTTTTACGACGCCGCGAAACGCTTCTTCAAGCGTGATTTCATCGCGCATCTCGAGATCGGAACCTTTTTCGTACGTGCGCTGCGCGGTGCGGCCGCCCATGCCGCCGAAAATGGTCTCGAAGATGTCCCCGAAATCGCCCATGCCCTCGAACTGCGAAGGGTCGAAGCCCGCACTGCCCCAATTGACGCCGCCCCAGGATCCCGCGCCACCGAAGCCCGCGCCGGGCTCCGCCGTGCCGAACCGGTCGTACTGGGCGCGTTTCGTCTTGTCGGAAAGCACCTGATACGCCTCGTTGATCTCCTTGAACTTCGCGGTGTCGCCCCCCGCTTTATCGGGATGGTAGCGATGCGCAAGTTTTCGATAGGCTTTTTTGATGTCATCCTCGGACGCGGTCTTCGCGACGCCAAGGACCTCGTAATAATCTTTCATGAAAAATAAATGGTGAATTCTTCAATATATCCGGCGTCCCACCGCAGATCGATGGTCCGGAGGTGCCTGATGCGTGATCTCATGATAATGCGATCACTTCGCGCACATGCTCCTCCTCATGGACCTTCATGAAGCCCGTGGCGAGAAGCAGTTCGTAGCCCATAAGCGTGACAAACTGGGCGATCCAATTGAACACGACGCCGATGCTCCGGAGAGCGATGAACATCACGGCAATCCAGCCGACCACAAACCATCCGCCCGCTTCGCTTTGCCAGGCGCTCGCCATGCCCTGAAGGACATTGTAGAACGCATCACTCGCGGAAGACGAGGAAGCCACCGTGCTCGATGCGCTTCCGAGGAACGTGGCCTCGAACTGCTTGGTCTGCTGCGAAACCACCGCATTCTGGGCATCGGGACTCAGATTTTGGAAGTTGGGATTATTGGCAAGCTCCATGCGCGCGATACTTTCCGAAAAACTGCCGAAGGTCCCGTGGAGCGACACGCTCGGATAGAAGTCGTTCACCACGTTGGCCGCCCAATCAAAGAACGTACCAAAGCTCTTTTCCGACACGACAAGAGGATTTCCGCTCACCTTCGGCGCATAGATGAGAATCATAAAGATGAGCGCGCCCGTGGTGAACTTTCCGAGCGCGGTGTCCGTGGCGCCGAGGAACGGGATCGCGATGCTGTTCTCGATCCGATGCCTTCCGGAAAAATGTCCCCATGCGAGGAAGGCGAACATCACCCCGCCGGTGACGAGAAGCACGCGCCAGTCGACATGCCAGAAGAACGCCACGGCGGCAAGCGCTTCGAGCAACGCAATGACGAGGGCATGCCGGACACCTTCGGCAATGAACACCTCGAGGGCAAACACTGCCGCAAAGAGCGTCATCATGCCGAGGAGGATCATCACCGGATATCCGTGGGTGAGATATCCGTAATAGGAGAACCCGAACCCCGCGGCGGCGAGTACCGCCGCCGCATCGAGTACAAGGCGTTTGTTGCGTTCACGATGCGCACGCGGCGCGGCGACGTCGATGCTAGACGGATTGTTCGGGTCCTGCCCCGCCATCGTCGTCTCCGCCGTCGGCCGGTTGCCCGTGATCACTTCCCTCAGGTCCATTCTCTTTATTATACGCTGCCGCGCCGATCTTTTGCACTTCCGCGGAGAGCGCCGCGGCCGCCGCATCGATCGCGGCCTTATCGTCGCCGTCCTTTACCTTCTTCAGCGCATCCATTTTTTCATTGACGCCGGTCTTGATATCCGCCGCGAGCGTCTCACCCGCGTCGCGCAGCGATTTCTCCGCGAGGTAGATGAGGGACTCCGCCTGATTGCGTGCTTCGATCAGCGCCTTCTTCTTTTCATCCTCCGCCGCATGGGCTTCGGCCTCCTTCTTGAGCCGCTCCACTTCCTCCTTCGAAAGGTTGGTTGACGCCTCGATCTTCACGGACTGCGTCTTCCCGCTCGCCTTATCCTTCGCATGCACGTTCAAAATGCCGTTCGCATCGATATCGAACGTCACTTCGACCTGTGGCACGCCGCGCGGCGAAGGCGGGATGCCATCGAGAATGAAACGGGCAAGCGTCTTGTTGTCGGACGCCATCGGGCGCTCGCCCTGGAGCACGTGCACCTCGACCGACGTCTGATTGTCGGCCGCCGTCGAGAACGTCTGCGTCTTTGCGGTCGGGACCGTGGTATTCTTCGGGATCATCGGCGTCGCGACGCCGCCGAGCGTTTCGATCGACAGCGAAAGCGGCGTGACGTCGAGGAGAAGGATGTCCTTCACCTCTCCCTCCGTCGCCCGCCCCTCCTTCTTCGCCGCGAGGATCTCGCCCTGGATGCCGGCGCCGAGCGCCACCACCTCGTCGGGGTTGATCCCCTTGTGCGGCTCCTTGCCGAAAAGATTCTTCACCGCCTCCTGCATCGCGGGCATGCGGGTCTGTCCGCCCACGAGGATCACTTCGTCGATCTCGGAAAGCTGGAATCCGGCGCCCTTCGGCGCAGGCGCCGTCACCGTCTCCTTGGTCAGCATGACGGAGCGGTCAAGATAATCCTGCACGAGCGACTCGAGCTTCGCACGGGTCATCTTCATCTGAAAATGCTTCGGGCCCTGCGCATCGGAGGTGATGTAGGGAAGATTGATCTCCGTCTCCATCGCGGTCGAAAGTTCGTGCTTGGCACGCTCCGCGGCCTCCTTGAGGCGCTGGAGTGCGAGCGGATCCTTCGCAATATCGATCCCCTCCTGCTTCTTGTATTCCTCGACGAGATATTCCTGGATCTTCTTATCGAAATCATCACCGCCGAGATGCGTATCGCCGCCCGTCGCGCGGACCTCGACCGTTTGCTCCTTGGTTTCCGGATCGTAGCCCATCTCGAGCACCGATACGTCGAACGTGCCGCCGCCGAAATCGTAGACCACGATCTTCTGGTTCTTTGCGGTGTTCAGACCGTACGCGAACGCGGCCGCCGTCGGTTCGTTGATGATGCGGTCCACCTTGAGGCCCGCGATCTCGCCCGCATTCTTGGTCGCCTGGCGCTGCGAATCGTCGAAATACGCGGGCACCGTGATGACGGCCTCGTCCACCTTCTCGCCGAGCCGTGCCTCCGCATCGGCCTTGAGCTTCGCAAGGATCATCGCGGAAACCTCCTCCGGCGAATACCACGCATCGCCCATCTTCACCTGTATACTGCCGTTCGGACCCTCCTGCACGTCGTACGGGAGCCATGCCTTGTCGCGCTGGACCTCCGGATCGCTCCACTTCCGGCCGATGAGGCGCTTCACGGAGAAGATCGTGTTCTTAGGATTCGTCACCGACTGCCGCTTTGCGAGGAGTCCCACGAGACGCTCGCCGCCCTTCGAAAGCGCGACGATGGACGGGGTGGTGCGGTTCCCTTCGCTGTTCTCGAGGATCTGCAGCTCGCCGTTCTTCATGACGGCGACCGCGCTGTTTGTCGTACCGAGATCGATACCGATTATTTTAGCCATGAATATATGTGGTTAATGATGATTGCGACTGTGGATTATCCGTGGTCCTTACTGACGATCACGCGCGCCGGCCGCAGCACTTTCTCATACAACCGGTAGCCGGGTTCTATCTCTTCGACGATCGTTCCGGGCGGCTGGTCGGATGCGACGGCCGAGAGCGCTTCCGCCACCGCCGGATCGAACGGATCGCCCGCATGCAGAGAGATCTTCTCCAAACCACGTTTCTTCAGAATATCCTCGATTTGCATACGGATGATGTAAATGCCCTTTTCGACGGGACCGTCCTTTTCGAGCGTGCGGAGCGCGAGATCAAAGTTATCGATGATACCGATCAACTCCTTGATCATGTCGGCGTTTCCATATCGCGACACCTCTTCCAGATGTGCAAGCTCTTCCTTCTTATAATTCAGGAAGTCCGCCCGCGCACGCTGCCAGCCCGCGAGATATTCGTCGCGCTGCCGTTCCGCCTCGGCGAGCGTTTTCGCAAGATCGTCCTGCGCCCCCAAGGATGCCACCTCCGAGGCAGGAGCCACGCCTCCCTCCGAGGCCTGCGCACCGTTCGTGTTAATGTTCTCTTCGTCGGTCATGGAATTATGGAATTACAGTTCTTTTAATATGCGTATGACTTTTTTATAATCCATCCGCTTCGGCCCTATCGCGAAAATGGACACCGTGACGCCGTCGCCCGCGTCGTAGTTGCCGCCCACGACCGAAAGCGCATCGCTCTTCGTGACGGGGCTCTTCCTTCCTATGAACACGTGGGGACCGAGGCCGAGCCTCCCGACCTCGGGCGCGGCCGCCGACACCCGTTCGTCCACTTCTTCGAAATCCCGGATCACGGAGCGGATGCCGTCCCGGTCCTGCCAATCGAGCTGCGTCACGAGCGCCTGGAGACCCGCCTTATAGACCTCCTCGCGCGCGCAGTCGGCAACGACGCTCAAAAGGCCGAGCTCCGCGGAAAGCCGCGTCAAAAGGTCCGGCCATGCCCGCTCTTCGAGAAGTTCGCGGAGGCTCGCCGCGCGCGCCGCACTTTTCCGTGCGCGCTCCTCGGCCTCGCGCACCGCATTCTCGAACATACGGGATGCAAAGAATTCGTAGCCCGCATTCGTCGGCACGCGCCCCGCCGAATGATGCGGCTGCACAAGATAGCCCTGTGCTTCGAGCTCATCGAGCTCAAGGCGTATCATGGCCGGTTTTATGCCGAACTCGTATTTTTCATAGAGCAATCCGGAGCTCACCGGCTCTCCCGCCGCAATGAACTCCTGGATCGCCGCCTCAAGGATCTGCACGGAACGCTCGGTCATCATCATCCATTATACGTACGTTAGCAATCGAGTCAAGAGATTGCCAAATCGCAGGATAAAAAAGGCCGGACGAGGGGAATTCGTCCGGCATACCTATAGGTAGTATCACGTAGTGAGGGGTAGCGGTTCCAGGGTAACCCCGGGAATAAGCCGCGCAGGCCGTCGCGTGACGCGGCGGGTCGCGCAGAATCCCTGGAGACCCCACCGTGCCTGCGCGTAAACCTCCTTGGGAATGCGTTCTCCTGCATCGGGATCCATCGCGGCGCGGACCATGGCCACGGCGATGTCGTCGGTCGTGCCTCCATGGAACGAAAGGAAGGTTGCGCGGACGTTCTGTCCGGCAAGGAATCCTTCCGCGCACATTATGCTCTGCTTGAAGGCGCAAGGACTGGGCAGTTCGTGAAACCCTGCACAGAACCCTGCACGATAGTCCGGATCGACATTGGATCCGAACCGCTCCCGAAGGAGATCTTTTACGATCCCCGTCAGTTTCTGTTCCGTCATCACACCTCTCATGTGAGACGCCTCCTCGTGGGATATACTGCAAGCATTACCATACCATATTTGATCGAAAATGGAAGCAGCCCCTGCGCACAGGAAAGTCTATGTGGTACCATAAGGACATGAAGATCGCGCAAGGCGACGGCGTGCAATGGATCGATATCGAACGACCGACGGATAAAGATATCGCATGGCTCGGCAAAGAATTCGGCATCCACCCCGTCATCCTCCAGGAACTGAAGGCGCCTTCCGTGCGCGGCCACGTCGAGTCCTATAAAGACTATCTTTTCTTCATTTACTATTTCCCCCGCTACGACAAGGATGACGAGGCGTCCGTAAGGGCCGAGATCGACTTCATCGTCACGAAACACGCCGTCATCACCGTACACTACGAAGCGATCTATGACATCCTCGACAAGTTCGACGTCGCCGCATACGATTCGTCGCTCATGCTCATGTACCGGATCGTACAGAACCTCATCGCGTTCCAGGAGCGCCAGCTGCGTCATATCCGCGAGAAGGTGGAGGCGGTGGGCCGCGAGATCTTCCACGACAAGGAAAAGGAAGTGCTCGAGCAGATCACCTACGTCAAGCGCGACGTGTCGGAATACCGGATCATCGTGCGCCTCCAGGAACCGATCCTCCACTCGCTCCTCCTGAACGGGAGGACGTTCTGGGGCAAGAACGCCGAGGTCTACCTGAACGACCTCCTCGGCGACCATCTCAAAGTGGTCAGCCAGATCGACGATTACCGCGAGGCCATCGCGGACTTCGAAGACACGAACAACCAGCTCATGAACATGAAAACGACGAGCGTCATGAAGACGTTCACCTCGCTCTCCTTCCTCACCTTCCCCTTCATGCTCCTCGCCGCAATCTTCAGTATGAACATCCCCGGGACGCCGTTCATGAACATGCCGGGGGCGTTCTGGATAGTGACGGGGGTCATCATCGCGGGGATCGTGGCGCTCGCGATCTATTTCAGGAAAAAGGGCTGGCTCTGACCGCAGGCGGGCGGGCGGCGGCGGGAGGAGGTATACTGTCTCCATATCATTTCCATGCTTTCCCTCTATAATTCCCTCTCGCGACAGGAAGAACCGCTCCCGGACCAAAAGAAGATCCGCCTCTTTGTGTGCGGTCCCACGGTCTATGACTATCTCCATATAGGGAACGCGCGCACGTATGTGGTGTTCGATCTGTTTGCAAAGCTCCTCCGCGCCCGCGGCTACGAGGTGCAGTATGTGCAGAACATCACGGACGTCGACGATAAGATCATTCTCAAGGCGGAAACCGAACGAACCTCCGCCGAAAAGATCGCCGCGCGCTTCACCGATGCCTATCGGGAGGACATGGCGACGCTCGGCGTAGATGCGGTCTCGACCTACGCCCCCGCGACCCAGTTCATTTCCCAGATCGTCGCCCAGGTCGAACGCCTCATCGATCGCGGATTCGCCTACCGGATCGACGGCGACGGATGGTATTTCGACATCGCCAAAGACCCCGACTATGGCGCGCTCTCCGGGCGCACGGCGGCGCAGGCGGAGGATGGCATATCGCGCATCGACGAGGCCGTGGGGAAGCGCAACAAGGGCGACTTCTGCTTATGGAAATTCCGCGACGCCGCAAATGCGCACGAGCCATCATGGCCGTCCCCTCTCGGCGAAGGCCGTCCGGGATGGCATATCGAGGACACCGCGATAAGCGAATTCTATTTCGGGCCCCAATACGAGGTTCATGGCGGCGGCATCGACCTCAAGTTCCCCCATCACGAGGCGGAGATCGCGCAACAGGAGTCGGCGTCGGGACTGAAACCGTTCGTGCGACTCTGGATGCACGTGGGCGCGCTCACCGTGGATGGCAAGAAAATGTCGAAGAGCGCAGGCAATTTCGTGACGATCCGCGAATTCCTCAGCGCCCACGGTCACCACGCACCGGCACTTCTCCGCTGGATGATCTTTTCCCACCACTACCGCTCCCCGTTCGACCTCTCCGATCGCGCGATCGCCCAGGCGAAAAAGGAGCTCGAAACGGTCTACA
>JAKABL010000028.1 GCA_021801885.1 bacterium | reverse complement strand
CGCACCGACGAGCGGTGTTCCGGTGCGCGCGGCGAGCGCTTCGGCGAAATTAATGCCCGTCCAGAGCGCCGGCTCGAGGCCGGGCCCCACCGTTACCGTGATCATGTCGAACGCGAGCCGCGATCCCTTGGCGCGGAGCCTTTGTGCGAGGCGCGCATAAAGGAGGGGGAGATTGCGCAGGTGCTCGCGCTTCGCAAGGTTCGGCACGACGCCGCCGAACTCCCGGTGGATCGGGATTTGGGACGTGACGAGGCTTTCCCGCACTTCGATGCGCGGCGGGCGTGATGCGGCGCGGCCTTCCGTGCCGCCTCCCGTAACGGAAAGGAGGGCGATGGCCGTTTCGTCGCATGAAGTTTCGATCGCAAGGACACGCATGATGATGTTGACGATACTATATATCGTTCATGAAAGAAAGACGATGGCGCATGGGAAGGCCGGCATAGGGCGCGAGCGATCACGTCCGGGAAACAGCATGCCCTGGAGGATGGTATAAAAAAGGAGCTCGTGGGAAGAGCTCCTGTAAGTGGTTACGCACCGATTTCCACGCGCGCCGAGCGGTGGATCGCAATGCTGTCTTCCGCTGCCTCGATCGCATCGAAGAGATTGTCGAGGGATGCCGCTTTATAGATCAGGCGGCTGTCCCGTACGAAAATGCGCCCGGGCCTGCCATCCGTGGGGATCGCGATGTCGATGGAGAGCGCCTCGTTGGATTCTCGGAAGCGAATGGTGAGCATGTAGCGGATCTCGCGGCCATACTCATCGGAGACCTCCTGGGCCTCCATTTCCGCATCCGAACCTTCCAGAATCCTTTCGAGGTGCCGACGGACCGAATGGAACAGACCTTCGCAGATGCCGGTTACTGCCGCTTCTGCCGCACGCATCTGCTTCAGGGAATGTTGATGGCGAACCTTATCGCCGTATCCTTTTACGTACAGGGCAATGATGAATATGACGGCACCGAGTACCGTCCCCAGAAAATACTGCATCCTCACTCCTTCTATAAGAGCGGAAGGTGGGCTTCCGCCGCTGCGGGATATAATATCATTTAATAATAGTAGAGTCAATTTACGGGAAGAGGACGATATTCATAGAACGCAGGGCGTGCTGTGCGAAGAATGGGATCATCGCTTGCACACGAGGTGTTCTTCTATGGATTTTTCGCCATTTCGGGAATATACTGTGTGGTAGTACAAGAACAAGGAGGGAGTATGGATAGTAAGGACATCCTCGGTGTAGTTCTCTCGATCCTTATCGTTCTGATACTTGTATATTTCTCCAGGCCATTGATCGATCTGGAGATGGTGAACGAAGCGGTGAGCGGGGGAACGTCCAAAGTCGTTCGACATCCCAATGACGGGCATGCGGAATGCTATCGGGTGCGGGTAGGCGGGATCGTATGCCGCTACAGGAGGGCGATTCACGATCCCTCTCTTGAGAGGCTCGAAATAACCTGCACTGGTGCCCGCGGCACGTTGATCGCTCGTTTCAGAAACGGCCGATTGAGATCCTGGAGTAATATTCTTGAGTCCTTCGACGCCAGTTCCGCCCACACTAATTTTATTTTCGAACATCTCCTTGGGGAGGTGCAGCTGGCGGTGGCAGCCAATCATTCCTGTCTGCTTGGCGTACACGGCTCTTGAACATGGGCCGTTTTTTTATTGTGCAGTGGTGCGAACCTATTCTTCTTTCGATCGTAACAACTTTCTTTCCCGGCGCAAGGATCGACCGTGAAGCATGTATGGGTGAGGCGGTAATTATTGATTATCCCATTCGGAAAGTTATCCCCAATAAGGATGTATCGTTCTACATATACTTAATATGCTACAATCTAAGAAAATAATCCCAATAACCCCCTAAAAATGAGCAATAATTCTCTTATAAAGAAGGCCTCTCGTATGGCGGGGTTGCTCATCTTGGGCGCTGCGGCCATGGCCGTCGCCCCGTTTCTTATGCCCCGCGCCCATGCGGCCGCGGTGGGATCGTACGTAGAATTGCAAAACAGTTCGACCGTATACACGAATACAGTGGGCATTACTTCTGATGGCGTCGGAGCGTGGACGGTGAATCACGACGGCAGTGTGGTGCAGTGGAATAAGTACGCTATTCCCACAAAATTTTCCTCGTCGACCGTGACGGGTATGACGGGAGTAACTGCGTCCGGCACGGCGATTCTCTATGCGGGTGGCAATATATGGGTAGGAGAAGAGATCGTGGGGACGAGCACGGACGGATATCTTTTCGAATTAAACGCATCGGGCACGAGGATCGCCTCGGTGAATCTTGGCGCTCATATTCCCAATGCATTGACCTACGACGGCAGCAATATTTGGACCGCGAACAACGACGGCACGGTTTCGGAGGTTTCGTCATCGGGAAGTCTCGTGGCCACCGCCACGAGCAGCCTCAGTCAGGCCTTTACCATCGCCTATGACGGCACGCACCTCTGGGTGGCGGGACAGGGGAGTGTAATCGATGAAATGAATACTTCCGGAGGGATCGTTGCCACGACGACCATTCCGGGCATCACGTCGAGCACGGTGATGAAGGCGAGCGCCATGGGGAGCAGTCATGTGTGGATCGCATATTATGACAGTTCAAATTCAACGGGTGGACTCGCGCGGTTTGCGACGTCATCGGGCGCGCTCACATCCACCACTACGGCTCCTTCATATATTGCAGACGGCATTTCGCTCGCTTTCGACGGGACGAACATGTGGGCGCAAAACTGGGGCTCGGGAGTATCCTCCATTACGCCCACGGGAACAATCACGAATTATCCCATAAACACCACGGGGCCGATCACTTTTGCGACAAGCACAAAGGTGGTCTGGGCGATAGTATATACCGGGGTCTATGTAGTGAGGACCACAAGCACGCTGTCGAGCAATACTTCGATAGCGAATATACAGGCTGCCCCTTCGAGCACCTACGTTGCGGCATCGAACGCGCTCCTCGTGCCATTCGGGACTTCGGACCCCGGCATCACGGTCACCACGAACGACACGGCGGACGGTATATTCATCAATTCCGGGCTTTCTCCCGGAGGTACCGAAACGACGAGCGGCGGTGCGGCGGTGAATGTGCCGGTCACTGTCGGTCCGAGCTCAAGCTATATATCCGTAACGGTCTATGCGGAAGACTATACGTCTCAAACATATAATTTTAACGTCTATCAAACGCCGTCTGCCGATGCGACGCTTCAGTTTACCTCATCGGCGGATAGCGTGAGTTGCGCGACGTACGGCACGGTATGCAGCTTGTATGCCACGAGCACCGCACTCGCGATACCATACAGCTTCACTCCCACGCTCGCGGTGTCCGGAGGAAGTCTGACCATCAACAGTTCCTCGTGGACAAGTGGACAGCAATATGCAAGCACGACCACAGGCAATCCTGCGTTGACCATCAACGTAACGGGGGCGGACGGGTCTACGTCGACCTATAGTTTGGACGTAACCACAAATCATCCTTACCCCACCGGGGGAATTACCTATTATCCCACCAGCGCCCCTGGTCCATTCGGTTTTGCCACGTTCGGCCCGGGGATCAGCACTATGAACGGGAATCTCTGGTATGATGACGGCAATGGTAACGAAATAGAAGTTTCTGCGACGGGGACCTATATGCAGGTGTTGCCTGTCCCCGGAGCTGCGGGGGGGGCCCGATGGCGTCCAGGGAATGGGTCATGAAAACGGCACGCTTTATGCTGTCGATAACGAAGATAATTTGAACGTGCTTTCGGGCGGAACATGGACTGCCTATGCCGCTCCTTCAAGTACGGAGTTTGCGGACGTGCAATCGAGCACCGGCAATGAAGGATTGTGGGGTTTGGCGTTCGACAAGAATGGCAATATATGGTCGGTGGTGCCGGCAGATAACCATATCGTGGAAATTTCTCCTACGGGAACCTTCCTCGGCGATTGGGCGACGGCGACTACGACGGGATCGTGGAACAGTGAGGCGATCGCTTACGACGGCACCAATATGTGGGTTGCGTCCGAAGACGCAGGCAATTATTCCCATCCAGGAACCAATATCGGCATGGTGACCAAAGTGTCGCCTACGGGAACGATTCTTGCGTCGACAACGCTTCCGGTGAACATGAATGCGTGGGGCATTGCGTTTGACGGCACCAATATGTGGGTATTGGGAAATGATGAAGGTGGGACGAGCAGCGCGCTCTACGTCATTGATCCCAGCGGCCAGATCATTCATACCTATGCATTGCCGAATCGACCCCAGACCGGTACTCCCGATTATTACACATCGATTGTATTCGACGGCACCAATATGTGGGTGGGAGAGGCTGACGGCCTTATCTACGAAGTCACGCCGACCGGCACGATGTCGGTATATCAATCGCCCATAGGCGGATCATTCCCGGCATATCTTGCATATTCCACGACCACAAAAGAAATGTGGTTCCTTTCCTCTTCGTACGGCAGTTTAGCAGAATTCCCCACCACACAATCCGGGGGTTCCGGTGGTGGTTCCTCATTGCTCTCCATCACGACCGCCGCCACGCTTCCTTCCGTAACGGAAGGCGGCGCGGTATCGCAAATCCTTGCCGAGAGCGGCGGCAGTGCGCCGTATACATGGAGTCTCGCAAGCGGCAGCCTTCCGGCGGGCGTCACGCTCGATACGTCGGCCACCGGATCCACCACCACGCTTTCCGGCACTCCGACCGTAAGCGGCTCCTTTACATTCACGGTGAAAGTGGCTGACGGTGCAAGTAGCAGTACGCAGACATTTTCGTGGACGATCAATGCGGCAAGCGGGGGCTCCGGAGGTTCGACCGGTCCGATCGTGACCGTGGCGGCGGGCGGCGGAGGGGGATTCATCTCCGGCTCAGGATCATCGGGATCGACGAGTACGTCGACCTCCACGTCGTCCACTGCAACGAGCACTTCGTTGAACGCATCATCAAGCTCTTCGGGAAGCGGAACGAATGCGAATAATCCCGGCGGACCTCAGAATCCGCTCGAGACCCAGCTCGCCTCGCTCATCACGCAGCTTGCCTCCCTTGAGCGGCAGGCGCAGTCCCAGGGCATCACGCCGTCGATCCCAACAACGAATTCATTCACCAATGTGCTTTCCTGCACTTTTATAAACGATCTCTCGCTTGGTGCGAAGAGCACGGAGGTTCAGTGTCTCCAGACCGCATTGAACGACCTCGGCTTCACGGTGGCCGCTTCCGGCCCCGGCTCTCCGGGAAACGAGACGACGTACTTCGGCAAGGAAACGAAGCAGGCCGTCACGAATTTCCAAAAGAGCAATAATCTACCGAGCACCGGCTACTTCGGTCCGGAGACTCGCGGCGCAATCGAGAAGGCGCTCCATGCGCACCAAAATGGAAATAGCGGCGGTCAGAACGGGCAGGGGAATAAGAACATCCAATCCAATAACAGCAGCTCCACCTCCTCGAATAATCCCCCGAATAACACTTCGAGCATCGGTATCACTACGAATACCGGAACGTCTTCAAGCGGAAACAGCGCATCGCTCCAGGCCCAGCTTGGTTCGCTCATTACCCAGCTCACCTCCCTCGAGCATCAGGCGCAGTCCCGGGGCATCACCACGCCGATTTCGACCCTTGCCTCAAGCACAGCTTCTTCTGTCAATCTTGCTTCCTGCACCTTCAATAAGGACCTCTCGCTTGGCATGACCGGCACGGAGGTTCAGTGTCTCCAGACCGCATTGAACGACCTCGGCTTCACGGTGGCCGCTTCCGGCCCCGGCTCTCCGGGAAACGAGACGACGTATTTTGGTCCTGAGACCAAGGCGGCACTCATCAGGTTCCAGGAGGCGAATGCCATCGCTCCTGCGGACGGCACCTTCGGTCCGAAGACCCGCGCCGCGCTCGAGAAGGCGCTCCATGCGCACCAACAAGGGAACCAGAACCCGAACCAGGGACCCGGCAACAATAGCGGTAAGAATTCCGGTAATAATCCAGGGCAAGGAGCAGGCAACAGTACGTCAACCCCAATAACGACGCCGACCTCCACAAGCACTACTTCGACGACGACCTCAACGAGCACGAGTATCTCGTCAACAAGCACCTCCACCTCAACGCCGTCGAGCACCTCAACTTCAACCCCATCCATCTCTACGAGCACAAGCAGCACGTCCACGTCGGGAACACAGACCTCGACGTCGACGACTCCGACTTCCACATCCACCAGTACTTCGACGACCAGCGGCACCAGCACCTCGTCTAGTTCGACCACCTCCACCGCGCCGACGTCATCTTCAACGTCAACGTCGTCAACCAGTACCAGTTCCTCAACGAGCACCAGCACCTCGCCGACAAGTACTTCCACCACGACCTCGACCTCCACCTCCACAAACACCAGTACGACAACTACTTCGACCTCATCGAATACCTCATCACCGTCGACTTCCACCAACGCTTCCTCCAATACGACAAATGTCACCTCGAACCCCACGACGCTCCAGAATGAAGTGACCTCGCTCCAGACCCAGATCGCGTCGCTCCAGACCCAGATCGCCCCGAACACGCCTCCCACGACGGTCACCTCACCGTCATCGGTGGCAACGGCGGGAGTCTGCAGCTTCACGCAGGACCTCTCGATGGGCGCCACGGGCGCGGAGGTGCTGTGCCTCCAGGAGGGGTTGAACGACCTCGGCTTCACGGTGGCCGCTTCCGGCCCCGGCTCTCCGGGAAACGAGACGACGTATTTCGGCCCCGAGACCGAGCAGGCGCTCAAGAAGTTCCAGGCCGCATACGGCATCACGGCCGACGGATATTTCGGCACGGCGAGCCGTGTCGAAATGACGAACCTCTTCCAGGGGGAGTCGCTCGCCACGATCGCGGTGCTTCAGCGGGAAGTCGTCTCCCTCATCGCCGAGCTTAAAACATTGGAAGCGGAAGCGATCGCGAGGGGGCTCATCCACTGATGCCGTTCCCTGCGCTCCTCTTTAATCGAAGGAAATCCGCGTAGTCGCATGACGAGGCCCATGGCATAGCCATGGGCTTTTGCCTGCGCAGAGGAAAGATATTCAAATAGTTATGAGAATATGATAGGATAAAGGAGTCATCCTTCCATGGAACACGCTACCTATACCAAGGTTCCTCTGAACGGCGCCCTGCTCAAAAAAGCGAGGATGCTCGATCTCGCCGGCGATCCCACGCGCATCCGCATCTTATGCTTTATGTTCAAGTATAAGAAGGCGTGCGTGTCGGATATTGCAAAGAGCCTCGATATGACGGTCGCGAGCATCTCGCACCATCTCCAGATCATGAAGGACAACGGATTCTTTGCGACCGAACGCATAGGGCAGAATATCTGCTATATCCTCAATGAACAAAAGGACGTGCGGCGCCTCGAGCGCATTGTGTGCGGGTGAGGCGAGGGGCTGTAGGGCGGAGGATCCTTACGGCGCATTACACACGGATATATGGCGCACCATGCATAAACCCATTACCATCGTTCCATGACCAATAATCGCACCACCATCATTGCTATAGTGATCGGCGTCATGGTGATAGGAGGGGCGCTTGCGTTCGCGGCGGTATGGCCGGGGAGGTCCGGCAGTGCCGGATCTGCGGGATCGGGAGGCAATGCGCCGCAGGCAACCGCGCCGTCCATAGGGAACGATCCGTTCATCGGCAGTGCGTCCGCGCCTCTCACGCTCTATTACTGGCATGACTTCCAGTGTCCGTTCTGCGCGCGATTCGATACGGAAGTGCTTCCTGCGCTCGTCACGAAGTATGTCGATGCCGGCACACTGCGCATCGTGTTCAAGGACCTCGTGTTTATCGGCCCCGATTCGCAGACGGCTGCCGCAATGTCGCATGCGGTGTGGGCCGCGGCACCCGCGCAGTATGACGCATGGCAGC
>JAKABL010000027.1 GCA_021801885.1 bacterium | reverse complement strand
CCTATCTCGGCCCCATTTCGCGGGCGCGGATCGAATACTTGCGTGGTGTGAATTCGAGCGTTATTTTGCGCTCTCTCGCGATACGGGGCCTCGTGGAGCGCATACCCGATCCCGCGCATCCTTCCGTTTCCCTCTATGGGCCCACGTTCGAGCTTATGAAGCATCTTGGGGTAAAAGAGGGCAGGGAACTTCCTGAATTCGCCAAGTTCCAGGAGCTCCTCAAGGTGTTCGACGCAGGAGGTACGGCAGGAGCCGGGGAGGGTGCGGCAACTCTGATGGACGGGAAGGATGGGAGCGGAACATCCGATAGTGTCGACGGTGTAGTGCAAACGACGAACTGAACGACGGTGGTATACATGACGCGATATCCAAAAATAGTGATCATTATGTTTCTTGTGGCTGCGCTTGCGGCGTCACTCGCATGGACGTGGTACGCCGGGTATCGTATATGGCCTTTCGGTGCGAGGGACGGCAGTGCGGCATCGATCGCCACCGCATCAAGCACGGCCCCGCATATCATCCTTACCGCACCTGCTTCCTCGCAGGGATCCGCGATCACCGGAGGAAGCCAAGCGGGGTCCGATGGGGTCTCTCTCGACGGCAATGCGGCATCGACCTCACCCGCTCCGTACTACGGTGCCACGGATACGTCGGGATCGGTCTATACCCGCATCGCGACGACATCCATACCCGTTTTCGAACGCGAATCGTACGTCGTGAGGGATGTGACGAACGGAGTGACGCTCGCGTCGATGAATCAGAACGATCGTTGGCCGACGGCATCGCTCACCAAGCTTATGACGGCGACGCTCGTGCTCGACCACTTCAGTATGAACACCGAGATCACCATTACCCCCAAAATGATGGCGATCGATCCGACGCAGGTGGCCCTCCAGATTGACGGCACATACACAGTGTACGATCTGCTCCATGCAATGCTTATGCCCTCGAACAACGTTGCGGCGGAGGCATTCGCGGATTATTACGGATACAACAGCTTTATGGCGGCGATGAACGCCCGCGCGGCGGCCTGGGGAATGACCAATACGCACTTTGACGACCCTTCTGGGCTTTCCTCGGCGAACGAATCGAGCGCCCATGATCTCGCCATTCTCGCGTCGCATGTTTATCAGAACTATCCGGAAATCCTCGCCATCAGCAATACGCCGACGTTTACACTGACAAATCTTGCGACTGGCCAAACGCATGAGATCGCAAGTATCAACGAGTTTGCGGGCACGCCGGGCTTCATTGGCGGGAAGACCGGATATATTCCGGAAGCGAGGGACAATCTGATTTCTCTGTTCCGTGTGGACGGGCATCCGCTTCTTATCGTGGTGCTCGGAGCGAAGGACACTGCGGCGCGGTTTTCCGATACGACGGCATTGCTCGATTGGGTGCGGACGGATTATAACTAATAGTATCGCTTCTCATGATCCATTCCCTTCTCCTTCCTCAGGCGGCGCGCGTTACCATCCTCACGGGCATTTCCTTCCTTGTTGCCATGCTCATCACGCCGCTTTGGGTGAAGCTGCTCAGGAAATATCGTTTTGGCAAGCAGCTTCGCAACGGCAACGATACGCCGGTCTTCCGGGAGCTCCATAAAAACAAGGAGGGGATGATCACGGGTGCGGGCATCATTATTTGGTCCACGGTGCTCGGTCTCGCGCTCATATTCGATATCGGGAATCATATATTTGACGGCTGGTGGCATTATTTCAGTTTCGTAAACCGCGGTGAAACCTATCTGCCGATTGCGGCGATGCTCATCGCGGCGCTTCTCGGACTTCTCGATGATTGGCTCGGGGTGTTACGGATCGGCGGCGCGAATGGCGGAGGGCTTAAAGTACGCCACAAATCTATCATGTACTTCGTGGCGGCCGCGATCGGCGCATGGTGGTTTTACTTCCGTCTCGGGTGGAACACGATCGACGTGCCGTTCCTGGGAAGCGTCACGATCGGATGGTGGTATGTGCCGCTTTTTATCTTCATCGTGTTCGCAAGCGCGTTCAGCGCGAACGAGACCGACGGACTCGATGGCCTTCTTGGCGGGGTGTCGCTCTTCACGTTCTTTGCGCTCACCGCGGTCGCGTTCGTCCTTCATCTCTATAACCTTGCCGCGTTCTGCGGGGTGACGATCGGCGCACTGCTTGCGTTCTTGTGGAATAACATCTATCCCGCAAAGTTCATTATGGGCGATACGGGATCGATGGCGCTCGGGGTGACGATCGGAGTGACCGCCATGCTCACCGATACCGCGCTCATTCTCCCATTGTTCGCCATCATTCTGGTCATCGAGTCGCTCTCGGTCATCATTCAGATCGCCTCGAAAAAACTTCGCCATGGAAAAAAGGTCTTCCGCTCGGCGCCGATCCATCACCACTTTGAGGCCCTCGGATGGCCGGAATCCCAGGTGACGATGCGGTTTTGGATCATTTCGGCACTGTTTGCGGCGCTCGGGCTCGTGGTGTTCTTCCTTGCCCACTAATTGCCGGCGAGGAAAGGCTGTCCGCTTGACCTTACGCGTCCATTTGGTATACTCTCTCTCGTATGTCCGAAGACACAATCACCACGACAACGGCGAATGCCGACGATGCACAGTCGGCGTATCCGGCGGAAGCTTCCCGCGAAATGATGGATGCGGGAGTTTTCTATGGCCGCAAAAAGAGCAAGACGAACCCTAAGATGAAACGCTTCGTGCTTGCGAATCGCGGCGGCATTGAGATCATCAATCTTCAAAAGACCGAGGAGGCCATGGATCACGCCGCCGGTTTCATAAAAGAAGCTGTCGCCAAAGGCGGTATGCCGCTCTTTGTCGGTGCGGTGCCTGCGGCCGATTCGATGATCGTCGAGCTTGCGAAGAAGTACGGTGTTCCTTACGTCACGACGCGATGGGTGGGCGGAACGCTTACGAACTATCGCAACATCGCGAAGCGCATCGAGTATATGAAGAAGCTCCGTACGGATTTCGCGTCGCACGCGCTCGACAAATACACCAAAAAGGAACGCCTCGAGCTCGAGAAGGACCTTGGTCGCCTCGAAGCCCTTGTGGGTGGCCTTGAGATGATGACGCGCGAACCCAACCTTTTGATCATGATCGATCCCGTACTGCACGACACGGCGGTACGCGAGGCGCGCGTCAAGAACATTCCCATCGTCGCCCTCGGAAACGTGGACACCGATCCCGACCTTATCGATCATCTCGTGCCGGGCAACGACAAGGCGCGGCTCAGCATCGAATGGTTCCTGGGAAAGATAGATACCGCTATCGCGGAAGGAACGGCGGAGCGTGCCGCGCGTGCGGCGAAGGAGGCGGCCAAGAAGACGGAGGCCGACCATGCGGCCAAGGAGCCGTCGGGCGAGGCCAACTAGGATCGGGCGAATAAATCAATTTACCATTTTCATACTCATGGCGGACACCATAGTGACCGCGGAAGCGGTCCAAAAGCTTCGTGAAGTGACGGGTGCGGGAGTAATGGACTGCCGCAAAGCGCTCATCGAAGCTGAAGGGGATGTTGATCGGGCAAAGGCCATTCTCGCCGAAAAGGGGCTCGAGAAGGTTGAGAAGCGCGCGGGCCGCGAAGCCGGGGCCGGCCTCGTCGAATCCTACGTGCATAATGAGCGGATCGGCGTACTGCTCGATGTACGCGCCGAAACGGACTTCGTGGTTCGTTCCGAACCGTTCCGGGCGCTTGCGCACGATCTTGCGATGCACATTGCTGCCGCTGCACCGGAAACCGTCGAGGAGCTTCTCGCGCAGCCGTACGTAAAAGATGAATCGAAACCGGTCAAGGATGTGATCGGCGAAGTGATCGCCAAAGTGGGGGAGAACGTAACCGTGAACAAGTTTTTCCGCCTTGAGGTGTAAAAAGATCCGAAAAATGCTATAATGGAGGTCTGAGGATTCGGATATTCTCAGGCCTCCATTACTATCAATCCCATTCATGGTTGAATTCATTTTTTCCCTCATATTGATGCTGTGTCTCGGCGCGGTGCTTTTCATTACTGTGCGGGCATTGCCGCGCATCGAGGAGGTGTCCGGAGGTGTCGAGACGAAGAGCCCTCTCGAACGGTGGGCACATTCCGAGCTCCCTGAGCGTATCGACGCCGCAATGAACGGTTTCTTCGTGAAATTCCTTCGCCGCATGAAGATCGTCGTTCTGCGCGTCGATAATTCGATCGCGAGCAGCCTCCGCAAAGTCCAACCTTCGGAGCATCGCGCGAACATGAGCATTGATTTCAAAGAGATTTCAGGGCACAATAGTGAAGGCAAAAAGGAAAAGGAAAAAGACGGAGAAGCGCAGGCTCGTCCCGAAGAGCATCGTGTGGATGGTGTGACGGGACAATAGCATGATTGCGTCGGTGGCGGAGTGGTCAATCGCAACAGACTGTAAATCTGTCGCCCATTGGGCTACGTAGGTTCGAATCCTACCCGACGCACATACCGAAGAACCCCGCTGAAAAGGACGGCGTCAAACGCTTCTGAGTTTGCGCCTTGGCTCTCGCCGCCTTCGCGGCTCCGAGACACCTTTTCAGAGGGGTTCTTTGGTGTGCCTGTTGGGAAAGATTCGGGCGGATGTTTCATCCGACCCACCCTACCCGGCGCACCACTGCACAATGAATTGATATATAATGGACGCATGCAGGAATATGTCACGAACGCGATCGTCTTGAGGAAATTTCCGCAAGGAGATCTTGATGGACGCTATACGCTGTTTACCGAGCGCTACGGCAAGATTACGGGAAAGGCAAAAAGTTCGCGCAAGATCACGTCCAAACTCGCTCCTCATCTTGAACCCGGAACGGCCCTCCGCGCGCGATTCATTGAGGCGCATGGAACCCAGATCATCGATGCGTTGAAAGTAGGGGATGCGAGGCGCTCCCTCATGGACCTGCAGTTCCTTGCCATGGTACTTCCGGAAGGCCAGCCCGAACACGCGGTATGGCGCATGCTTGTGACGCGACGTTTTTCCTGGCAGAAGGTGCTTGCCGTGCTCGGGTGGGATCCTGCGGATGCGCTGTGCGAATCGTGCGGCATTCGACGGGGAACGAACTTCTTCGTTCCCCGACAGGAATTCTTCTGCGATCAATGCGTGCGCAAAGTCCCTTTAATAACGAGGCAAAATGCGGTAATATCCTTGTATGCCTCCGTACAATCCGAACGGCGTGTGGACAAGCAAGAATAATCCCAATCTTCCGCGTGAAGCGCGGTCGCGCGTGACGCCGTCAACAGACAAAGAAGATGCGACGAAAGCTGTTCCTGCAGAGATTCCTCCGGAACAAAGCGAAGGATCGCCGAAGGCATCACGGAAGGAGCCGGCACGATTTCGGCAAGGACCGGGTTTTCTGAAAAAATATGGATTATGGGTGTTCATTGGGGGGATCATTATCGTGATCATCGGGGCGGTAGCGGTGATGGAAATCCTGAAACCGCCCGCGCCGGTGCCTGCGACTATTGCCATTGGTAATCCTTCGAATGTGCAGGTGGGCATACCGTTCACCCTGTCGATCGCTACCACAAATCATGCGCCGACGCCGCTCACGGGTGCGGTGCTTTCCGTGGAGCTTCCTCAGGGCGTGGAGTTTGTCGGAAATGGTCCGTCAACACAGGTTAAAGAGTATCCCCAGGGCACGATCGCGCCGGGACAGGTCGTGACGCAGACTTCATCGCTCATTGTGACGGGTAATCCAGACACCCTCTACGCGATCGCGACCAAGTTGTTATATTCCACGCCGCAGACCCCCAAAGCCACATTTGAATCCGATCAATCGATGAGCTTTTCCGCAGGGGGATCGCCGGTGACCCTGAGCTATACCGCACCGACGAACGTGGTGAGCGGGCAGAATTTCCCCGTAACGGTCTCCTATGCGAATAATGGCGCGGATCCGATCCCGTCCGCACGGATCGTCCTCCAGTATCCGCCGGCATATACGTTTGTGACAAGCAGTATTGCCGAGGCCACCGATACCGTGCCCTCAAGCTCCCTTGGTACGTGGGAACTGGGAACGCTTGCGCCGGGACAGGGAGGATCGTTCACGGTCACCGGTAATATCGTAGGACCGTCGCGTGCGCAGTATCAGATCGGCGGTACCATAAGCACGAGGCTCGCGGGAAGGACCTATCCCATGAATGCCCAACCGGTGAATCTCGCGCTTGTCCCTGCGCCCCTTGCGCTGTCGATCAGCGTGAACGGAAATCCTCGCTATACCACCTTCGCGGGCGATCAGTTGAGCTATACGCTCACCTATACCAATAATTCAGAGGCGACCTTATCCGATGTGAAGATCGCCGCCACGCTTACCGGGAGGATGTTCGATTTTACCTCGTTGCAGACGCAAGGGGCCTTCGATTCGCGAAATGATACGGTCACCTGGTATGCGGCGAACACGCCGGCACTCGCGTCGCTTGCGCCCGGACAGTCGGGCTCCGTGACGTTCTCGGTGAATGTGAAGAACACGTTCCCGATCACACAATTGGGCGATAAAAATTATGCGCTTGCGATCCGCGGCACCATCGAATCGCCGACGGTCATTCCGGGGGCGCCGGGATCCAACACGATTTCCGTGGCCACGATAACGAATAAGGTAGGAGGGCAGATGGAGCTTACCTCCGTAGGATACTGGAAGTCCGGCCCTTATCCGCCCAAAGTGAATCAGCCTACGTCGTATAGGATCGACTGGGCCATCAAGAACTATTCGACGGATGCATCGAGCGTCACGGTGTCCGCATATCTCCAGTCGGGCACCTCGTTCATTGGTGCGGCATCGAGTACGGGCACCACATCGACGCCGTCGTATGATCCCGGAACCGGCCTTGTGACCTGGACCATACCCTATATTCCTGCGGGCACCGGTATCATCGATCCTTCGGTAAAAGCCTCGTTTATCGTGAGCAATACGCCCGCAGTGAACCAGGCGGGGAGCGATGTGACGCTCCTTGGTCCGACCACGCTTACCGCGAGCGATACATGGACCGGCGGATCATTCAACCTACAAGCGAATTCCGTGACGACGGCGCTCCCGAACGATCCTGCGGTCGCGGGAAGCGGCACGAACGGCGCGGTGGTCCAATAGCGACCGGGCGGGTCCGTGCGACCGGGGCGCAAATATGGTATATAAATCATATTCATTATAATCACGATCCCATGACCGATACGACATCCGATAATCTGATGGAAAAAGTGGTGGCGCTCGCAAAGCGCCGCGGGTTCGTATATCCCGGATCCGAGATCTACGGCGGGCTTGCGAACTCATACGAATACGGTCCGGCGGGGGTGGAGCTCAAGCGTAATATCATGAATGAATGGTGGCGTACCTTCATCCAGGAGCGGAGCGATATGGTGGGCCTCGATTCGTCGATCATCCTCCACCCCAAGGTTTGGGAAGCATCGGGTCATGCCTCGGGATTTTCCGATGCGATGATCGAGTGCAAGAAATGCCATACGCGCACGCGCGCCGATCATCTCATTGAGAACCATTTCGAGGCGAAGGACGAGGAGATCAAGGTGGAAGGGAAGACCGAGCAGGAGCTCGACGAGATCATCCGGGAGCAAACGATGAAGTGCCCCGTGTGCGGCGCGTTCGACTGGACGCCAGTGCGAAAATTCAATCTTTTGTTCGAGACGCACATCGGCATCGTTCCGGAATCGCAATCCAAGGCCTATCTGCGCGGCGAGACGGCGCAGGGTATTTTCGTGGCGTTCAAAAATGTCGTGGATTCCACTCGCGTAAAGCTTCCCTTCGGCGTAGGGCAGCAGGGCAAGAGCTTCCGCAACGAGATCACGAAAGGGAACTGGATCTTCCGCACGCTCGAGTTCGAACAGGCGGAGATCGAATATTTCTTCGATCCGGAAACGACGGCATGGCATCCGCTGTTCGATGCCTGGAAGGCCGCGATGGAGCATTTCATCACGGATACGCTCGGCGTGCGCAAGGAAAATCTCCGGTGGCGGGAGCATGGCGACGAGGAGCGCAGCTTCTACAGCCGGCGCACGGAAGATCTCGAATATAAATTCCCGTTCGGGTTCAAGGAATTATGGGGGTTGGCATACCGCACCGATTACGACCTCGGCCAGCATATGAAATTCTCCGGCGTCGACCTTTCCTACACCGACCCCGTGAGCGGCCGGAAGTTCGTACCGCACGTGATCGAACCGGCGGTCGGCGTGAACCGTCTCATGGCCATGGTCATGCTTGATGCTTATACGGAGGACGGCGATCGGACATTCCTCAAGCTTGCGCCGCGCCTCGCGCCGTACAAAGTGGCGGTATTCCCGCTCCTTGCGAACAAGCCCGCGCTCGTCGAAAAGGCGCGCGAACTCTACGACGCCCTTGGAAAGCATTTCCCCGTGGCATGGGATGACCGCGGTAATATCGGTAAGCGCTATTATGCGCAGGATGAGATCGGGACGCCGTTCTGCGTCACGGTGGATTTTGCCACGCTTGGCGAAGGGGATGACCCTGCGCATAAGGACACGGTGACGGTGCGGGATAGGGATACCGGC
Organism: bacterium; assembly: GCA_021801885.1. Taxonomy (GTDB): domain Bacteria; phylum Patescibacteriota; class Minisyncoccia; order UBA6257; family 2-01-FULL-56-20; genus JAKAGE01. The sequence goes on along the minus strand of JAKABL010000027.1, from coordinate 570 downwards.
GCACAGGAGCGCGTCGCAATAGGGAAGCTTCAAGAATTTCTGCATGGCAAAATTTATCGTTAAAGGGGGAAAGCCGCTTTTTGGCGAGGTGCAGATCGCAGGCGCAAAGAACGCGGCGTCCAAGATGTTCGTCGCGTCGCTCCTTACCGATGAGCCGTGCATCTTCAAGAGCGTGCCGGCGATCGGCGAGCTCGACATCGTCGTCGAGCTTATGCGCTCGATCGGCAGCACGGTCGAGATCGCGGGGCCGACCGCCAGCATCGCGACGCCGACGATCAAAAACAACCGCGTCACGCAGCTTTCGCGGAAAAATCGCATTCCCATTCTCGCACTCGGACCGCTCCTTGCGCGGACGGGGGAGGCGGAGGTCCCGGTGCTCGGCGGCGACAAGATAGGGCCGCGTCCCGTCGATATCCATCTTGCGGGACTCGAGCGTCTTGGGGCGAAGATCGCGCAGACGCCGACGAGCTTCCGGGCGTGGGCGCCGGAGGGCGGCTTACGGGGCGCCGATATCGAATTACGGTTCCCGAGCGTCGGCGCGACGGAAAATATCATGCTCGCCGCGGTGCG
>JAKABL010000026.1:2111-9408 GCA_021801885.1 bacterium | reverse complement strand
GCCATCGATCGAGCAGGGCCTTGAGGCCGACATTGCGGCGCTTGCCTCAGAGATCAAAAATCGTCGCGAGAGCGTCACGGTGCAGAATTATAGCGAGCGGGAACTTGTAAGGGAGGCGATACGCGCATTTCCCCACCTTGAGCGGCCCTTGCCGTCTCCTACGGCCGCTGCACCCACACCGACGGCCCCCGCAGCGCCCGCACCGGATGCGCCGTCGTCGCGCGGCGTTCTCCCTGAGTACGCGGAGCATGCGGCGCCCGAGGTAAAGCTCGAGATCGAATATCTTCTGGATGTCGCGCTCACGAAAGGGATTGGCAAGGCGCTCGCGGAATCGCATCGATCGCCCTATTTTGTCCAAGACGCATTCCATGATGCCCTTGCGGGCAAGTTGTATCCGGAGCTCCAAAAGCGGGGAATCGTGAAGTGATCCTTGTGCTACAATAAGAACAATGGGTACGTTTTATGTGCTCCTCGCAATCGTGCTCGGCGCCGTGCTCGGCGTCATCGTCTTTCTCGTCGCGCGTGCCGCGGCGCGCAGGAAGCTTTTTGATTCCCTGCAGACATCGCTTTTTCTCATCAAGATTCCCAAGGCATCGACGAACGATGATGCGCCGCGCACGGAGGGAGGGGATTTCAAGGCGGAGCTCGCGCACTTCGAACAGCTCCTTGGCGCTCTTACGGCGATCAAAAAACCCATCACGTTCGAAGTTGCGGTGCCGCACGTGGGCGAGGAGATTCATTTCTACATGGGCGTTCCCAAGCGTTCGGCGGAGATCGCGGCGAAGCAGGTCCAGGGGCTATGGAACGGCGCAAGCGTCGAACTTATGAACGACGACTTCAATATCTTCAACGCCTATGGCGCGACTGCGGCAGCGTATGTGACGGAGAAGGCCAATTTTGCGCTTCCGATCCGGACCTATGCCGAGCTCGGCATTGACTCGTTCGAATCCATCGTGGGCGCGTTTGCAAAGATCAATGAGATCGGCGAGGGCGCATCGCTCCAGCTCGTCGTCCGTCCTGCATTCAGGAGTTCCACAAAGACCGTGCAAGGCTATCTTGAGCTTTTGAAGCGCGGCGAAAAGCTCGAGAAAGTCTTTTCGTCCGGATTTTCCACGGGATTCGCCGATGCGGCGAAGATGCTCAATCCGGATTCGAAGGAGGAACAGGAAAAGAAGGAGCGCGCGAAGATCGTGGATGAGGATGCGGTGAAAGCCCTTGGCGCGAAGGTGGCGAAGCCTTTGTTCGACGTGAACGTGCGTCTGGTGGCGAGCGCGGGGTCGCCGTTCCAGGCGGATGACATCCTTGATGGACTTGCGGCAGGGTTCAACCAGTTCGGAAGTCCGATGCGCAACGAGTTCAGGGTGGTGAAGCTTCGGAATCCCAAGGGGCTCATCGAGAAGTTCATCTATCGCACGTTCGACGAGTCGCAGACAATGACGCTTTCCGCAGAGGAAATCGCGAGTTTCTATCATCTTCCCATTTCCTCCACGGAAACCCCGCGCATAAAGTGGCTCAAGGCGAAGGAGGCGCCGCCGCCGGACAACATGCCGAAGGAAGGCCTTCTGCTCGGGGAGAGCGTGTTCCGGGGCACGGCGAAGCCGGTCCATCTTGCGGATGAAGACCGCCGCCGGCATATTTACGTCATCGGCCAGACGGGAACCGGTAAATCAACCTTGCTCAACAACCTCATCATCGAGGATATCCGCAATGGCAAAGGCGTCGCCGTGATCGATCCCCACGGGGAATTGGTCGAGAAGGCGCTTGCGTTCGTGCCCAAAGAGCGGCTCGACGACGTGATCTACTTCGATCCCGGCGATCTTACGCGGCCGATCGGTCTCAATATGCTCGATCACGATCCTTCGAAACCGGAAGAGCGGACCTTTATCGTGAACGAAATGCAGAGCATCTTTGACAAGCTTTTCGACCAGGAATCCATGGGTCCGATGTTCCAGCAATACATGCGGAACGCACTCCTTCTCCTTATGGAGGATATGCCGAACGAACCCGCGACGCTCGTCGAAGTGCCGCGCGTTTTCACTGATAGCGCGTATCGTACGCGCAAACTCGCGCGCATCCACAATCCGGTCGTCATCGATTTCTGGGAAAAAGAGGCCGTGAAGGCGGGCGGCGAGGCATCGCTTGCGAACATGACGCCCTACATCACCTCGAAGTTTGGCGGGTTCATCACGAACGATTATATGCGGCCCATCATCGGCCAGCCGAAGTCGGCGTTCAATTTCCGCGAGGTGATGGATTCCGGGAAGATCCTCCTCGTCAATCTTTCGAAGGGGCGCATAGGGGATATCAATGCGAGCCTGCTCGGCATGGTCTTTACCGGCAAGATCCTCATGGCCGCGCTTTCACGTACGGGGAGCGACGAAGCCGCGCGGCGCGACTTCAATCTTTACATTGACGAATTCCAGAACTTCACGACCGATTCCATCGCGACGATCCTGAGCGAAGCGCGCAAATACCATCTTTCGCTCACGATGGCGCATCAGTTCATCGGGCAGCTCACCGACGCGATCAAGGCGGCGGTGTTCGGCAACGTCGGATCCATGCTTGCGATGCGGGTCGGCGCGGACGATGCGGAATATCTCGTCACACAGTTCGAGCCCGTTTTCAACGCGAACGATCTCATGAACATCGATAATTTCAACGCCCATGCGAAGATCCTTATCAACGGACAGACCGCCAAACCATTCACGCTGCGGATCGGCACCCAGTCATGGGCGTCGGGCAATGCCGCGGTGGTGCCTAAAATGAAAGAGTATTCGCGGCTCAAATACGGTATGGACCGGCAGGAAATCGAGCGCGAGATCTATAGGCGCCTCAGGGAATAAGTGCGGCCTTTTATTCTCCTGTGCCCATCCTGCGCCATGAGCGCCACGCCTTCCCCAAGGACATGATCGTCGAAAGATAGTAAAGCTCGACGATGCGGGCGAACCACCAGCCTACCCGGCCGGAAAAGATAACGGGACCTATCTGGGCGACCGCCCAGTTTTCGCCGATGGGGATGACCCAGGGGTAGGACGCGGGCACATAGCGAACCATGTCCGCGCGATGCGAAGGGTGTTCCTCGTGGCGTATCTCTTCGAGGAGATTGTGTGCGGCAATGTGGCCTTCGAGGATCGCCACGTGCGCCACGGCAGGCGCGGGCCGCGAGGTGTCGGGATCGACGAAGCAGACGTTATCGCCGATCCCGTAGACTTTAGGAATGAACGTGAGGTCTGGGCTTCCCGGCAGACATGCGAGATTTTGTGCCGCAAGAGGCCGTCCGCGCGTATCCTTTTCGAGGGGGATTCCCTTCAGAAGTTCCGGCGTGCGCGTGCCTCCGGTCCAGACGAAGACGTCGAAGGGGATGGTCTCCTGCTGCGGCGCCGGCGGCGTTTCCGGGGCGGGCGTTTTCGCCGCCACGACCGGCGCGCCTTTTTCGGCGGTAATGGCGTGCGCGTCGACGTTCACGATCTTCATGCCGGTCATCACGGCGACGCCGAGCTTCGCAAGGCGTGCGCGTGCGATTTTAACCGCGCGCGGCGCAAATCCCGTGAGGATCGAGGGCATCGCCTCCACGATGCTGACCTCTGCGTGCAGCCCCGGATTCTTTTTCTCCTCGGCATCCGCCCATTGGCGCATTTCCGCGGCGAGTTCGATGCCGTTCGGACCGCCGCCGCCGGCCACGATCCGCACGGTGCCGCCCTTTGCGAACGCAGCCTGGAGCGCGGCACGGACTTCGCGCGCGCTTTCGAGGGTCTTCAATTCGAGGGAGTGGTCTTTGAGTCCCGGAATGCCGAAGTAATTGGTCTCTGACCCGAGCGCAAAGACGAGATAGTCGGCATGAAGCATCTGCCCGTCGTGGAGCGTTACGCTGCCGGTCGAGGGATCCGCCGTAGTCACCTCGCCGCGCACGAACGTAATAGGGAATTCGCGCATGAGGATTGCGATATCGTACGTGCAGGCATCCTCATGCTCCGGTTCCGGCCTCGCGGCGACCTTATAGAGGAGGGGAATAAAGACGTGGCGGTCGTTGCGGTCGACGATCGTCACCGCGTAGCGCGCGAGAAGCCCTCGGCGTGCGAGGCCTCGTGCAATGTCGATCGCCGCGCGGATGCCGGCGAATCCTGCGCCGAGAATGACGATCGATTTTTTTGCTGATGGCGCCGCAATGACCGGCGCAGGGAGGTTCGTATCCATACGTTCATTCTATACATATATGCGGCGTTATCAAAATCTGGTACACTGGGGATAATGATCACCTACTTGCAGAAGACCGGTCCCCGGGTGCGGGCGGGACTCGGCGACGTGGCATTGCTTCGTCTCGATTTCAATACGAAAGACGACTGGCGCATGATGGCGGTCATTCCGACCATCACCTATCTCCTGCAGATGGGCAAGACGATCGTCATTGTGAGTCATCGCGGACGGCCTTCCGGCGGATCGCTCACCAAAGGGGTGCCTACGGGATTTTCCGCCGATCTGCACCTGAAACGGGATGCGGCGAAGCTTGCCGCGCGCATCACGCGTCCGGTGCGATTCATCGATCATTTTCGTTGGGACGAGATACGGGCAACGGTGCGCGGCGCGCCGCGGGGAAGCATATTCCTGCTCGACAATCTCCGGTTCCTCCCCGGCGAAGCGACGAACGATCGCGGGCTTGCGCGATCCCTCGCCTCGCTTGCGGATTTCTATGTGAACGACGCGTTCGCAGTATCGCATCGCGCGAACGCGTCGGTCGTCGCCATAACGGAATTTCTGCCGTCCTATGCCGGTCTTGAGCTTGCGCGCGAAATCGGAGCGCTCGGCAAGGTGATGACGCGACCCGCACATCCGCTCGTTCTCGTGCTCGGAGGTGCTAAGGCTTCCGATAAGCTCGGCGTCATCGCACGCTTCCGCCGCCGCGCCGATCGCGTCCTCCTCGGCGGCGGTTCGGCGAACAGCGTGCTTGCATTGCGCGGCGTCGATGTGCGCCGTTCGCTTCGCGAGAGCGACCCTGCCGTGCTCCGCGTACTCCGCCCGCTCGCGCGCGATCCGAAGGTGCTCGCTCCCGAGGATCTCGTATGGGGAAGCGGTGCGCGGAAGGATATGGCGCTTGATATCGGGCCGAAGACGTCCCGGCGGTTCGGCGCGGAGATCGCCCGCGCGCGCACAATCATCTGGAGCGGACCGCTCGGCATGATCGAAAAGGATGCCTATGCGAAGGGAAGCATTGCGGTGGCCCACGCCATAGGGCGTAACCGTAAGGCATTCTCCCTGACGGGGGGCGGCGAGACGGTGATGTTCCTTAAGCAGCATCGCCTCGACAAGGCATTCAGCTTTATCTCGACCGGCGGTGGCGCCATGCTCGATTTTCTCGCCGGCGAGAAATTGCCCGGCATTGAGGCTCTTTCGCGGAAACGCCGGAAGTAAGGGGTTCTCAAAAAAGAATATGACCGCATTACACGATGACCTACGATATCTATTTTCATAACGACTTTGACGGTCGCGCGAGCGCCGCGCTCATCCTCGCCTTTTTAAGGGACCGAGGCGATACGATCGGCCATTTCACCGCCGTTGATTACGATCTCACCGCGCGGTGGCTCACGGAACGGTTTTTCGCCACGCACCGCCTTTTCACCGGCCCGCGTCACCCCGCGATCGTCGTGGATTTCATGTATCATCCCGAGGCTGCCATGTGGTTCGATCATCATCCGACGGCGTTCAAGCGTCCCGAATGGCGCTCGCGCTACGTGAGGGATGCCTATCATCGGCTTGATCCGTCCTATCGCTCCAATTGCCATCTTGTGCATGTGGCGCTCAGGGAAAATTTCGGGTGGCGCCCGCCCGCCCGCTTTAAGGATCTCGTGAAATGGCTTGATATCATCGATGCGGCGGGCTATCGATCGCCGGGGCAGGTCGTCAATCTCGAGGGGATCGGGATGGAAGTGGAAGCCTATGTGGATGCGACGGACGACGATCCTCGTGCGACCGCCGCGCTCATCAATGCGCTTTCGAGCATGCCGCTTGCGGAGGTAGCGGCACTCCCTAAGGTCCAGAAGGCCGTGCGGGGCGCACGACGGGAAAATCTCAAATCGCTCGCGTTCTACCGGAACCATATGCGGATCGTCGGCGATGTTTCGCTCATCGACCTTACCGGCACCGATCTTCCCTCGCTCCGATTTGCTCCCTATTATCTTGATAAAAACGTTATCTATGCGCTCCGTATCCAGAAAAAGGGACGCTATTATATCGTGGGGGTCGGCGTGAATCCCTGGCGGTCCCGCCTCAAAGGACGGACCTATCGTGACGTGCATATCGGGGAGCTTATGCGAAGGTTCGGTGGTGGCGGACACAAAGGCGCCGGTGCGTGCGAATTCCGCACGAAGCGAGACGCACTGCGCGGCGTGGAACAGATGCTCTTGCGGCTTAATCCATAATTGCTTTTCACCCAATGCCTCCTAAAAAAGAAAAATGGTACGCCTACTTTGTGCCGCCGTCCCGCATGGGAGTGACGGCCGAATGGCGGGTATGTGAATCCATGGTCAAAGGGGTGCCTGGCGCCCGCTATAAGGCGTTCACCGCGCGGCGTGATGCCGATGCGTGGCTCGCGGCCGGCGCGAAATATGAGGCAAAACCTATGAAAGCCGCCCGGCGCGCCCGGCTTCTGCCGGGGATCTATTTTGACGCAGGCACGGGGCGAGGCGCGGGGGTCGAGGTGAGCGTCACCGACGAACATGGCACAAACCTGCTCCACGAAGCGATCCCCGCGCGCACGCTCAATGCATTCGGGAAACACCGTGTGGACGATCCGGCGGCGACGAACAACTACGGTGAACTGCTCGCGCTCCGTTATGCGCTTGAGATCGCGGAGGCGCGCGGCGTGGTGCGCGTGTTCGGCGACAGCCGCCTCGTCATCGATTATTGGTCGCGGCGGCGCATCAAGCGCAATGACGTAGCGCCCGAAACCGTGGCGCTCGCGGAGACCGTGGCCCGCATGCGGGAAGCGTTCGAAGCGGCGGGCGGCACCGTGGAGCGCATCTCGGGCGACGATAATCCTGCGGATCTCGGATTCCATTCCTAACCCGACCATCTTCATGTTGTTAAAAAAACGCGCCATGACCTTGATGGTCCGGCGCGTGTGCGAGAGGGAGTACTGCGAGAAGGGGATTCCCGGTCATGATTCCTCGCTATCGAGGAGGTCTGCGATCGTGCATCCCAGGCCGACCTGCAGTCGTACGAGGCCCTGAAGCGTGCAGTCGGTGATGGGGGTGGGGATCCGCGCATTGCGCAGAACGTCAGCCATCGTCGATTTGCTGTTCGT
>JAKABL010000026.1:0-2011 GCA_021801885.1 bacterium | reverse complement strand
AAGGATAGAGGTGCGAACAGTGACGTCCCGAGGCGAAAGCCAAGGGAGGACCCCATCCCGACGTAGAAGGTCCAATTCCGCTCTAGGGACAACAAGGCGGAAGTGAAACGGCAAAATCCTTACTGGGTGCAAGGTCGAGCCTCGCCCGCATGCGATCCGCAAGGGTCGTATGCATGGCGGGGAGTGCCGCATGAGCCCGCGAGCGATCAAGGGCCAAGATGAATGATCGTCCCGGGAGCGATCCCGCGACAGAATCCGGTTTACAGTCTGCCCTGCAGTCCAGAAGCCCGGCGATGAGCCGGGTTTCTGGTACGGATCGATTTCGCGGGGATGGGCAGGACCGCGCGTATTTATAAAATAAAAACCGCGATGAAGGAATCGCGGCGCTGTTTTTCCGTCTTATATGGCGGCAGTGGACGGAAATCCGTTGAGGATCTGTTCCCGGTTGTGTTCGAGGAAGAATGCGGGCTGTGTTGCGACGAGTTGTATGCGTTGGGCGCGATCGAACACTGCGTCCGCTGGAACGGCCCGACCTCGGCGGGACACCTCGATCAGTTCCATACTGATCGTCGCGATGACTTCCAGACGTTCTTTTTTATTCCATTCGGTACTGGGTTTCGATCGTTCCATGGGGGGCCTCCTTCTCGGTGAATTATTATGCCTCGATCCTCCAATGCAATGGCGAGAAATGCCACGCCAAGGAAGAGCAGATAGCAGGCTATCATAAGCATTGCGAGTATATAGCTCCATACATTGGGAACATCCCGTGATAGTTTCATCGCACCCTCCCGCGGGATACGGCTATGGTCAAGTATGTGCCGGAGGGTTGGGAAATGCAACTACGGAAAGAAGGGGATCGCGTGGGGGTTGCAGAATATGAGGAAAATGCTACGACAGATATATAAGAACATCTTCTGCGACTTGGCCATCGCGTATCCGCGATGGCCGATTTTTATTCAAATCCTTCCTCTTATTATAGAATCATGGAATGATGATGTGGCAACATGGTACAATAAAGACAGTAACCATGGAGGTCGATCGTGTCGGACGAATCCTTGTCGCATAACGCTCCTTCGGATGTTCCGAAGGTAGATATTCCTCAATCCGCATTATCGGAATCTCGCACCTCTGGTGGTCACTGGCCACCTTATACATTTGCGGTACCTCAGCGCACTTTTCGATACGATGAGAATGGGGTCCGTATTTTGGGCCCTCATCCTGCCTGGTGAGCAATCCGGCAATAATCGCGCCGGATTTTTTTATGTTCGATGATGTGGATATATTCTATGCGATATGGTATGCTTGCCACTATGTTCGGTCTTATTTTGGTGATTGTAGGGATTATTATCCTTCTTGACACCTTCGGAATTCTTGCAGGCGTTCCGAGCGGGGTCGTGTGGGGAACGGCGTTCGTCGTATTCGGCATTATTATTATGGTCAGGAGACATCTGCGGCGCACGCGGAGAATGCGCTGGATGGAAGCGCACAGGGAGCGCCGTGTGGTCGGAATGGAGGAGTAGTCTCGCGTTATGCATTGAAATAAAAAAGAGCCCTGACCTTTAAGGTCGGGCGTTTTGGGGTTTATATACGGTGATGCGAGGTTATGCAATATCGGTCTTGCGCACGAAATACCGAGTTCCTTCGATAGGGAGGAATGTCTGGCGTACGGCCCTGAACACGAGGGTTCTTTCGGAGCCAAGTTCAACGGTCTCGCCCCGGGCCATATAGCCATCTTTCATTACAGAAGGAGAATGCGGTTGATGGATGGAAAAGCGGTCGATTGCCTCGCGAAGTGTCACGGTCATGGCGACCCCCTCTCGCTGCCTCTGACTCCATTATATGATGTTTTCCTGCGCATTGCATAACGCATGCCGTCCGTATGGACGATATTGACATTTATTTGTTTTTTCATTATCTTAACGTCAGAAAGGAGGCATTTTGTATGCGCGTGATCATGATCGCCGGTCGGTTGTGCGCCGGCAAAAATACGGTAGCCCTTATGGTGCGAAGG
>JAKABL010000025.1 GCA_021801885.1 bacterium | reverse complement strand
GGTCGTTTTCCCGTGATCCACATGGGCGATGATGGCGATATTTCGTATATCCATAAAAATTGGATGGTTATTTGTTCGGATGAAAGGACCCTATACCGAGAGAAAAGGCCACATAGTAAATAAGAACCAAATTCCAAGGGCCAATGAAAGGACCGGTAATACCGGAACCCTATGGACTTTGGAATTCGGTCCTTACGGCAAAATAATAGCAAAAATGGGCGCAACGCGCAACCACTTGCAAAGGTACCCCCTTTCGGCCGTATAATACGGGCAGAACCAGAACCCATCGCAAGGTGGGGATTTGCCGTGGTAAGGCAGATATAAAAGACGTATACCGCACCTTGAAAACCAAATAGTCAGTTCTCTATGACGCACGATCGAAAGGTCGTCAGTATTGCAAATAAAAAAACAACACCTTATATGAAAAAGTTATTTTTCTTTGCGGTAGTGACGGCCGCAGTCGCGATGTTCGGCGTACGCACGGGTATCGTGCACGCGCAGACCGTCACGACGAACACGGAAAATACCGCAGCGCTCCAGCAGGAGCTCGACGTCGCAAAGGCGACCCTCATCAACCTCGAGTTGCAGGCGGGGATGATTCCCGCGGGCGACAGCCAGCTCGGCACCGGCGCCGCGGCGACCGCGACCCCTTCGGGAACGCAGGGAGCGACCGGCATTTCGGCGAGCCAGGCGGCCTATTTCAATGGCGTGCTTTCCCAGCTCGGATCTGCCCTTGTTACCCTTCGGGACACGCTTCAGGCGAATCCGAACATGAACGCCACTCAGATCTCGGCCATCGCCTCGACGCTCGGTAGCATGCAAGGTACGGTCTCGGCCATCTCCGGCGAGATCTCCCAGGCAGGCCAAGGAAGCCAGGTTGCGGTGACCACGCCGGCAGCGAATACGGGCAGTGCGGCCGCCGCGACCGGTAACGGCGCGACGAACACGCATACCGCCACGGGCGTAGCCCAGGCGGCGCCCGCCACGACCTCGCCCTCAACGGGCACTGCGACCGCTACCGCGGCGAACCCCGTGCAGACGACGGCGCAAGCTTCGTCCATCTGGTCGTTCACCGCATCCAACTGGCCGGTGCTCGCGATCATTCTCCTCGTGCTCGCGATCCTCGCGATCCTGTTCTGGCCCGAGAAGGAGGCAAAGGCACCGACAGTCCAACAATCCGCCGCACCTTCTCCGAAAGCGCCTCCCGCGCCGACTTCCGGGAACGCCGCTGCGGATACGCAGGCGAAGCCCATAGCGCCCGCAACGGCGGCACCGAACGCTTCCCAGGGAAGCACGAAGGTCGCTTAACGGATCCGCAACCACACGATCGCATTCCGCGACCGATGACAAAAAAGAACCGCTGCAGCGGTTCTTTTTTGATAGGACGACCGTGCCCACTTCCCCGTATGCGCACGGCAAGATCGGCTTACGGCGACGATGAGGTCGCGAAACCCGGCGCAGGCGCGACCGTCCCGCATGCCTCGATGATGATCGGCGCGTGACGCTCTTCGCCGCACACGATGTATCCCACGGCGAACGCGAACGTCGCGACGAGGAATATTATCCCGCCAAAAACCCATCGTGACCGCACGCGCATACCTCCATGTTGCCACACGAACGATCAAGATTTTTTCAAGAGAACGCACAACCTCTTTTCACGCATCCCTTGAGACTGCGATCAAAATTGAAGATACTGCTCCCACTTCACATAGAGCTCTCGAGTGGCCCGCAAATCGCCGGCATTATATTTCGCAATGTCGAAAAATCGGCCCCTCCGAAAGAGCGGACCGACATCGTCCCCCGTCACCCCGCTCGACTTGGGGCTCGGAATGCCGAAGGCACGGCTCCAAAGATGCAGGCTCCCCTTCCGCCGCACCGCGCCGTAGAACGAAAGCTGTTCGGCAAGGTCGATGTGGAGCGCTTCGGGGCTGTTCTGGTAAAGATAACGGCCGCGCATGAGGTCCTTTGCAGGCCGCACGCCGTTCACCGCGGAACGGATCATGAGGAACGGCACGTCGAACGCCCTTCCATTGAACGTGATGAAAACCTGGTATCGCGCCGCGAGCTCCCAAAACTTTCTGATCATCTCCTGTTCCGTCATCTGCTTGAACGTAATGCCCTCCTCTTTGCGTTCCGCGTTGCGCTGCCCCGGGGCCTGATAGTACACCGCACCTTCGTTCTTATGGCAGTCGAGCGCGCCGATGGCGACAATGCGACCCGTGAGCGGCGAGAATCCAAGGCCGTTTTTAAGGTCCTCAAGCGCCAGCTTATATTCCTCTTCATTGGCGGATTCCCGCCTGATCCAACGGGTAAGGTTCTCCCGCGTCGCCTTATCGAGCGCGTCAAAATCCTCGCCCACCGTTTCGATATCGAAAATGAGCTTCTGGGTCGCGGTTGACATTACCCGCATTCTACCATAGAATGGCAAGGTATTTAATCAATTCCCCACCCTCTGTCATGGCACATACTAAAGCAATAGGTTCTACCAAGCTCGGGCGCGATTCCATCTCGAAACGCCTCGGGATCAAGCTCCAGGACGGTCAGAAGGTTATGGTCGGTCAGATCATCTTGCGCCAGCGCGGCACGAAATACGTGCCCGGTACGAACGTGATCCGTGCGGACGATGATACGATCTTTGCCGCAAAGAACGGCGTGGTGAAGTTCACCCAGCGGACGAAGACCCGCTTCGACGGCTCACGGAAAAAGGCGACGATCGTGAGTGTGGCAATATAACATCCTCACCCGAACCAAAAAATCTCCTCATGCATGAGGAGATTTTTTTATGCTGTCGTCATTCTTCTCTTACCACCTTGATCTTCAGTCGGGCGACCACGCCTTTTTTGAGATCGACGAGGACGGTATGCTCGCCGAATTCCTTGATGGGATACTTGAGTTCCACGCCGACGCGCTCGGTCGTAATGAACTTATGATCGCGAAGCGCGGTGAGGATGGTATCCTTGTTGACCGATGCGAACGGCGCGCCGGACTTGTCGGCCTTCAGCGCAAACTGGATGGTGACGCCCTCCATGGCCCGCTTCATTTCCTCCATTTGTTTTATGAGCGCGGCCTCCGCGGCATCATGCGCCGCCTTCATCTCGTGAAGCTTCTTGAGCGATGACTCCGTTGCGGTCTCGGCAAGCTTGTTCGGGAACAGGAAGTTCCGGGCATAGCCGTCACTCACCTCCTTGATGTCGTGCCTCCGTCCGACGCCGCGCACATCCTGCAAAAAGATTACCTTCATAAAAATTGATCGTTGGATTTCTTGCCTATGCTCTATACTACACCACGCCCGCTCCGCAACGTCGTCCGCGCCAGGACGACGCATTCCTATTGCACCGGCGCCGGCATGATGCCGGTCGAGCTCGCGATCGTGGAAGCATTCGAGGCGGGAAGCGCCGTGCCGTTGATCTCGTCCTGCACGATCTGGAGCGCCTTCGCGAGCTGTACGTCGGTGCCATTCTTGATGTCCGTCGCGGTCGGCGTCACCACGTAGTTCGGGATGAGGCCGTTATGATCAAGGATCTTGCCGTTCGGGAGCACCCAATGTGCCACGGTGATCTTGAGCGAAGAACCATCGGAGAGGGTGAAGAGCTGCTGAACGGTTCCTTTTCCAAAGCTCTTTTCACCGATGAGCGGCACGCCGCGGTCGTTATTGAGCGCACCGGAAAGGATCTCGGCCGCCGATGCGGTGTTGCCGTCGATGAGGACCGCCATGGGCATCGTATCAAGCGCGCCATTGCCCTGCGCCGTGAAATTCTCCGTCGGGACCGCACGGCCCACTTCCTTCACGACCTGCGACCCGGGCTTGAGGAAATACCCCGCGATGTCCACCGCTACCTGGAGATATCCTCCGGGATTGCCGCGGAGATCGAGCACGATCCCCTGGGCATTCGCCGCGACCGCCTTCTGAAGGGCCTTATAGAACTCGGTATCGGCATCCTGCGTGAATTCGTTCAGCGTAATGACGGCGATCTGCCCCTTCATTGCGAACTGCACGGTGGGAACGTTGATGTTCGCCCGCACGATCGCAAAATTATGGGGCGATGTCCAGCCGCTCCTCATGATGGAAAGCGTGACCGTGGAACCTACCGGACCGCGGATCTCGTTCACTACGGTATTGAGGTCCATGGACGCCGTGGAGGTGCCATTGACCGCCTCAATAATATCCTCGCCCTTAAGCCCTGCGTTCGCGGCAGGCGTGCCGGGGAGCGTGGAATCGATGATGATCGATCCCGAGGCGTTCGTGCCGAGCACGGCGCCTATCCCGCCGAAATTCCCCGTAAGATCGCCCTGGAACTGCTGGCTGTCCTGCGGATCGAAGAATTCGGTGTACGGATCGCCCGTGGAGGCAAGAAGGCCGTTGATGGCGCCATAAAGCTTTTGCTGGGGCGTCGTGCTCGGATTGCGAAGATAATATTGGTTAAGGTCGTTCCATGCCTGCCAAAATACGCTGAAATCCGCAGGAGCCGCCGTGCTGCTCGCATTCGGGAAAATGTTCGCCGCATCCGTAACGGTGATATGTTGCGGATAATTTCTTCCCGTGCTCCACCCAAGGAAGAAACCGCTTCCCACGAGAACGAGGCCGAGGATGACCACAATGACGGACTGAAGGATTTTGCGTTTTTTGTTCATGGAAATGGTAAGGTCATCTTATCACCGAATACCCCAAACGCCAACCTAACGGGATCCCTGGGAAGATGCTTCGAGCATCGCCTCGATGAATATGTCGATATCGCCCGCGAGCACACCGTCCACGCGCGCCGTTTCGACATCGGTCCTATGGTCCTTCACCATTTGATACGGATTGAGGACATAGGACCTGATCTGATTCCCCCATTCGGGCTTTACCTTCGTGCGGATCGCGCCGACCTCATCGACCTTCTCCTTCTCCATAAGCTGGAGCAATTTGGCCTTGAGAAGTCGCATCGCGTATTCGCGGTTCTGCGCCTGGGAGCGCTCCGTGCGCGCCGAAACCGTAATGCCGGTCGGCAGATGCACAATGCGCACGGCCGTCTCCACCTTATTGACGTTCTGTCCGCCGGGTCCTCCCGCGCGGGAGAATTCCACCTTGAGATCGCTGTCGGGAATCGTGATCTTCGATTCGTCGACGGCGGGGAGGTCGGGCAGCACCTCCACGAGCGCGAACGAAGTTTCGCGCGAATGCTTGGCATTGAACGGCGAGATGCGGACCAGGCGATGGACGCCCTGTTCGTGCTTCAAGTAACCGTAGGCGTGATCGCCCCGCACCTCGATCGTGCGTCCGCGCGCCGCGTCGTCGATCGTACGCACTTTCCAACCGCGCCGCGCGGCATATCCTTCGTACATCTCGACGAGCATGCGCGCCCAATCTTCCGCATCGGCGCCGCCGGCGCCGGGCGAGATGGAAAGGATCGCGGCCTGGGCATCGTACGGCCCCACAAACAGCTGCGAAAGCTCGAATGTGCGGAATTTCCGCTTGAGCTCATGGAACGCATCCTCGGATGCGGCGGCCTCCCCCTTTTCCCGCATCGCGATCTGGAGCGCAAGGATTCCCTCATCTATTTCGTCATAGCGCGCGATCACGTCCTGGAGCATGCCGAGTTCCCGTATCGCCTCGTCCGCCTTTGCGCGATCGTTCCAAAAATCGGGTGCCGCCATGGCATCCGTGATCTCCTTTGCCCGCGCGCGCTTCGCGTCGAGGTCAAAGACGCCCGCCGAGCCGGCGGGCTTCGTCTGCAAGTTCCTGCAATGGGACGGTGTAATCCATAATGAAAGTAGTATAAGGATAGAGCGCGTGCGGCGTGAGTGCCTACGACAGATCGTCCAAGGGCTTCCTTCGTTCCTCCGCGCGCTTGCGATAGGCCTTTCGGTGCTGACGATTCACCACGGACTGCTTCGCGGCGCGAAGGAGTTCCTCCTTCCGCGCGTCATTCGCGTCCGGCTCGCGGGAAAGGTATGAACGATAGAGTGCCTCCACGTCGGAAACGTCATCATGCGCTTCCTGCGCGGCATCGTCCTCGGCGCCGAAGAACGAAAGCTGCTCCTCCTGAGGTTCGGGCGGCAATGATTCCTTGCTCATAGCATCAGTATACCATACGTGAGCCACCTCCCGGATTCGAACCGGGGACCTTTGCTTTACGAAAGCACTGCTCTACCAGCTGAGCTAAGGTGGCATCCCCGAAACCGTCTCTCGACGGCAGCGCAAAAGGCTCGCCAATGCGCCCCACAAGCATACCGAACCCATGCCGGTTATGCAACCGCCCGCGCGGGGCGGTGGGGGTGGGATTCGAACCCACGATACCTTTCGGTATGGCGGTTTTCAAGACCGCTGCCTTCAACCGCTCGGCCACCCCACCACAGTGGACCCACGGGGAATCGAACCCCGACCTCCTCCATGCCATGGAGGCGTAATACCATTTTACTATGGGCCCTTGAACGTCTATAGTATAGTGGCAAAGCCTCCGTAGTTCAATGGATAGAACAAATCCGTCCTAAGGATAAGATGGGAGTTCGATTCTTCCCGGAGGCACCGAGAAGTGCGGAGCGTGATCGTGCCTGACGACCGTTGTGTCATCATACCGCATGCCTTGCGCATGAAGGTTTTTTGTAGTACGGTAAAAGGCAGTTGTTCCCACCCAAAGGAGTATATTCACATGTCGTCAGGAAATAATTATTTCCCACACTACGCATCATCAGTTTCGGCGAACCTCCCCAAAAATCGCGGGGGAGCGCGAGACGCAAAGCCGCAACCAAGGCGCGCCGCATGCGCATTCTGCCATATCGCCTTCGCCTCCGGCGAGGACTCCCATGAGCATGGCGGAGAGGTCTACGTCAATCCCGCACGACTCCCGCGCATCACGCCGAACTGAGCTGCACTCCTCTATTATTCCCATCGAAAGGCGCCTCCCCACAAAAGGCGCCTTTTCCTTTTCCCTTTCCAAACACAGCGTTTTTGGCTATACTGGACAACGCTAAAGGAAAGGAGAGGTGGCTGAGTGGTCGAAGGCACCGCACTCGAAATGCGGCAGGTTCGAAAGGGCCTCGAGGGTTCGAATCCCTCCCTCTCCGCAAACGCACATACCCATGAAGCGACATACAAAAAAAGCGCCTCGGCACAGCAAGAAACGGAACCCCCTGAGGAATACGAAGCGGGGGGCGCTCGCGCGCCGCGGGAATGCAAGCGGCTATGGTCACGGCAGACGCGGATCGCGCCATGCGGGGACCCGCCGCCAGATACCGGTGGCCGCACCGCGCAGCAGCGGGAACGGGGAAAAGGTATATATCTATGGCAAACATGCGCTCGCCGAAGCGCTCACGCACGCGCCTCATGCGGTGCGCCGTGTCTTCCTTGCGCCGGAGATGGACGATCCCGAGCTCCGGGCGCTCGTCAAGAAAAGCGGCATCGAAGCAGGCGCGCTCAAATCCCACGATGCGGGACAGATGGTCGGACACGATGCGTCGCATCAGGGCGTCGTGGCGATCATGAACACAGGTGCGCTCATGACGCCGCTCGCCGAGTTCGTCGGGTCCCTCACGGACCGCGGTACCCGCGCGCCCGACGCCGGCACCATGCTTGTGCTCCTCGACGAACTCACCGATCCCCATAATGTGGGTGCTATCATCCGTTCGGCGGCGGCGTTCGGCGCCGCAGGCGTGCTCATCCCCTCCCACCACCAGGCTCCGATCACGGGCGCGGTCGTGAAGACCTCCGCCGGCATGGCATTTCGCATACCGCTCGTGCCCATCGCGAACGTGAACCAGGCCATCGATGCACTCAAGAAAGAAGGGTTCAGGACCTACGGCCTCGTCATGGACGGCGCTATGGCTCTCGCGGACGAACCGTTCGACGCTCCCGCGCTCGTCATCGTCGGCAATGAAGGCGAAGGCATCCGCGAACACACGCTCGCCCGGTGCGACGTCCGCCTCAGGATCCCGATGGACCCGCGTGCCGAATCGCTGAATGCATCCGTAAGCGCCGCCGTCGCGCTCTATCAATGGAGCGTACAGCATCCCCCACACGGAGCATAACCCGCCCGCATCGGCTATAATAGGACCATGGAGAACCGGGACCTCGTGAGCGAAGGATGGGAGGACTATGCACTGCTCGATTCGGGCAACAATCGAAAGCTCGAACGCTACGGCGAGTTCGTGCTTGCGCGGCCCGAGACCCAGGCACTCTGGAAACCGACGCGTCCGGCCCTCTGGAAGGCCGCGGACGCGGAATTTCATTTCGGGGAACGCGAGGGTGCGGGACGGAGCGGTAAAGGCGGAACGTGGCGCAAGAAGAACGCCGCGATGCCCGATGCCTGGGAGATGTCATGGAACAGCATCCGCTTCCGCGTACGCCTCACAGCGTTCAAGCATACCGGCATCTTCCCGGAGCAGGCTTCGAACTGGGAATGGACCGCGGAGCGCGTGAGCATGCTGCGCAGCCAGCTTCAGGGAGCGCCGCGCATTTTGAATCTCTTCGGCTATACCGGGATCGCAAGCCTCGTGGCCGCGCGGCATGGCGCCGACGTGACGCACTGCGACTCATCGAAACAGAGCAACACCTGGGCGCGCGAGAACGCCACGCTCTCGAATCTCGACCGAAAGGACATCGACCACGGGGGTTCGGTGCGCTATATCACGGACGATGCGCTCAAATTCGCCGAGCGCGAAGGGCGGCGCGGCACCACGTATGATGGCATTATCCTCGATCCTCCCGCCTTCGGCCGCGGCGCGAAGGGCGAAGTGTTCCGCATCGAAGAACATCTTCCGAAACTGCTCGCGGCATGCGCAAGGCTCTTTGCGCGCGACCGCGCAGGCGCGTTCTTCGTGGTGAATGGCTATGCGGCCGGCTATGCGCCGCAATCGCTCCTTCAAGCCGTGCAGGATGCATTCCCCGGCATCGACGCAACGACGATCGGAGAGTTCGGCGAGCTCCATCTCCGCGAATCCTCCGCCGGCCACATCGTCCCCTCGGGCATTTATGCACGGTTCGTGAACCGGTGAAGCATATCCCGTGCTACAATTAAGCACATGAACGATTCCCGCGTCATTACAATAATACGGAAGGTTATGCCTGCCGTGGTTTCGATCGCCATTGCAAAGCGATTGCAGGATCTCGAGAAGGAGCTCCCCAAGGAGCTCTATGCGGGCATTCCGGGAACACCGCCTCACCCCGCGCACGCCACACGGAGCGGCGCCGATGCGCCCGCGACCATGACGATCCCCGACGAATTGGTGGATGCGCACGGCATGGTGCAGGTGGGAGGAGGCTCGGGCTTCATCGTGGACCCGAAAGGCCTCGTCATGACGAACAAGCATGTGGTGAACGAGCCCGATGCCGAATATACCGTGATCCTGAACGACGGACGCACGTTCACCGCCGAGATCCTCACCCGCGATCCCATTAACGACGTCGCCATTCTGAAAATTCCCGCACAGGAACTCCCGAGCCTCCCGCTCGGTGATGCCTCGCGCCTCCAGCTCGGGCAGTCGCTCATCGCGATCGGGAACGCGCTCGGCGTGTTCCGCAACACGGTCTCGGTAGGCATCGTGAGCGGCCTTTCCCGCGCGATCAGTGCCCAAGCCGACCCCGGCGCGGCGCCCCAGGAAATGCGCGGGCTCATCCAGACCGATGCCGCGATCAATCCCGGAAATTCGGGCGGACCGCTCGTGGACCGTACCGGGCGCGTGGTCGGCGTG
>JAKABL010000024.1 GCA_021801885.1 bacterium | reverse complement strand
AACGCCATGGGCTTCACGAAGATGGAGTTCTTCGGCAACGACATGACCGAGGCGGAGCGCCAGCCGGTTCCCGTCAAGTTCTAAATGGCCACTATCTATCAGTACCAGTCCGCCAATGTGCGGCGCACATGGATCATGTTCGCCGTGTTCTTCGCCGTATTCATCGCGCTCGGATGGGTGATCTCCGCGGCATACGGCGATTATTCGTTCCTGCTCTTCGCGATCATTTTCAGCGTCGTGTATTCGCTGATCAGCTATCATTTTTCGGCCGGCATCGCGCTTGCGCTTGCGCGGGCCACGCCGCTCACCAAGCAGGACAACCCGATGCTCTATACTCTCGTGGAGAATCTCACCATTGCGGACGGTCTTCCGATGCCGAAGCTCTACATGACGCCCGAGATGCAGATCAATGCGTTTGCCACGGGGCGCGATGCGGACCACGCGGCGGTGGCCGTGACGGCGGGCGCGCTCCAGCGTTTGAACAAGGACGAGCTTCAGGGCGTGATCGCGCACGAACTTTCGCACGTGAAGAACCGCGACATCCTCGTGTCGACCGTCGCCGCGATCCTCGCGGGCATCATCGCGCTCATCGCCGACGTGTTCCTCCGCTCGCTGTTCTTTGGGTTTGGCCCCGGCCTTGGCCGCGGGAGGGGAGGCAACAATGGTGAGGCGCAGGAGATCTTCTTCATCCTCGCGATCGTCCTTTCCATTCTTGCGCCGATCGGGACGATGCTCATCCAGCTTGCGATCTCGCGCCGCCGCGAAGCGCTCGCCGACGCATCGGGCGTTCTCCTTACGCGGTATCCCGAGGGTCTCATCAGTGCGCTCAAGAAGATCCAGGTGGACGACATTCCCATGCGCGCCGCGAAGGATTCCACCGCGCACATGTGGCTCGACACGCCTTTTAAAGGGAAGGGGACGTCATGGTGGCACAAGGCGTTCATGACGCATCCGCCGATCGAGGAGCGCATCAAGGCGCTCGAGGACATGGGCGGCCTCGCGCACGGCGCCGACGTCCGCACCGCGCAATAGCGCGGCGGCGGCTTGAATCCTGCGTGATTTAACGGTACCATCATCGGGTGCCTGGAGAGGTGCGTGAGCGGTTGAAACGGCAGTCCTGGAAAGACTGTGTGTCAGAAATGGCACCGAGGGTTCGAATCCCTCCCTCTCCGCATATGAAAATGGAGGGCTTATTGCCCTCCATTTTCATACTTCCGAAAGGATGGGATTCGAACGCCGGAGCTGATTTTCTCAGCAGAGAAAATCAGCGAGGCGGTGCCCAGAGCGCGCGCGATGGTCTCGGAGCGTGGCATGAGCGGTTCGTTTCTGGTCAAAAAAAGTGAGTAAAGATATCCTTGCGATGGCAATGGCGTGAGAACATTCGCGCCATTTTTATCGTTGCATCGTGTCTTTTGTGCAATGGCTGTTCCGCCGGTGTCGTATATCGGGAGGGGAGCGCATGGTATTGCGGTCCCGCCGTGAAATCTTTTTCCGGAGGCCCGTGATGTATACTAAAGGAGAAAGGTCTGTATCTATAGTTCGCAAATATCATGATACGAGGGAATTTCATCGGTGCGGCGATCGTGGCCATTATCTATACGGTGTATATTTTGGCGCATCCGTTTCCGACGAAGGCGGGGGAGGTCGTCGCGCTGGTCCTGTTGAACGCACTCACCATCGTCCTTTTGGCGTTCGCATTCAAATAGCGGGGTAAGAAAAAGAAAATACGGCATCGATCGATGCCGTATGTAATGTCGGTCATATTCTATATCCGGAGATAATCCTCATACGATTTCCGTACGTGGAATCCGTAATAATATGCCAAGCGGTGCAGGGTCTTGAGCTCCGCCTTGGAGAATCGCGTGGCGGCTGCCAGTGATTCGATCCGCCGGTCGTTCATAGGTCCGCGAACAGTGAGGAACACGATGGGATCGCCGAGCACGTTGCGTTCTGTCGCACGCGCGGTTCTCAGCGTCCGCGCCTTACTCGCGAGCGCGGCATCGGCGATCGGCTGCCATTCCGCGATGGGAATCCGTCCGGAAAGCCATGTACGGGGAAGGTGTCGGTCATCGGGGATCGCAAGCCGTGCCTCAAGGGCATCGACTGCGCGGCCATCGTACGCAATCGCGCAGGCGATCGTGCCGAGTCCGCCAACGAACATCGTGATAGAATGCTGCGGCCAGCCTACGATCATGAGAAGCGCACCAAAGAACGCGATCCCAGGAAGATATTTCCGTTTCATAGATCCTCCTTGTGGCGCCTCGGTGATATCGAGGGACATCATGCCGGTTCAAAAGCATCATTGCTCTTGGCGCTATCCCTACGATACGATAAAACCCCGTATCCATCAATAGTCCGTAGCGACTTTGCGGAAGGTATCTAAAAGGTCACGGGTATGCTATAATGGAACTGTTGATAAGCTACTCTATCGTATTTATGGACGCATCCGCGACTGATTTACGTGCGCATATTCCGGATTCCATCCTGCCCTATCCCGAGGGGGCCTGGAACCGGGCAAAATACCATTTTTGGAAATGGGTCTATCCGATCCATAACCGCGTGCGCGATATCCTCCTGAGGACCGGCATCCTTACGCCGCCCTATACCTATCGTCAGAACTACGTCATCGGCCGCCTGCGGCGCGGCAAGAAGATGGCGGATTTTTTGCGTTACCTCGACGGCATCGAGTTCCGCAATCATTTCATTGCATGGGAGGACGACGGCCAGGTGGCGAGCCTCCGCAGGCTCGTGGATTTCGAGTGGCAGTATCACCTCCGCATCTTCAAGGACGGCGAGGTGCGCGGCCATTATGAGCTCACTCCGGAATCGCATCCGTTCAAGCACTATCACAAGCGTGGTCAGGAACCGCGCCGCGATGATTTTTTGGCGTTTTTGGGCGATTGGGTGGTGCCGATCGGCCCCGTATCCCATGCCGCGCCGACCGGCGCGGTGCGCTCAGTGCGCGGGGGGAAACGCAAGATCGAGCAGTAGTCCCGACGCATCGAACGGCGGGCCGTAGAGGACCTTGTGATGGAGGTCCGTGTTGGGGAGGCTATTGCATTCAATGACCCCGCAGAGCGTTTGCTCCTTCCATGACCGCGTCATATCGCGAATGATGAAGTCCACGCCGACGAGCGGATCGCCGAGCACGCTCGCGATTTTCCGAAAGAGCGCCATAGTATCGGGGTGCACCGTATCCGTCACCGTCGTGGTGGAACCGCCATAGAAGCGCGAGACATGGGGATTCACGATCTGCATCGTTCCCTGCGCCGGTACGGCATCGAGCGTCAGTCCCTGCCGGGAAAGTTCGTGCATCACGTCCTCGTTCACCGGGATCGCATGGAAGAGTTCGCCGTTTCGCTTGGGATTCTTGTTCTCTTCCGCGATCAATTCGCGGATCGTATGGACGCCGTCGCCCATCACGAACGGCGGTTCGCGGCGCACGACGCTCACCGGCTCACCGTTCACGAGAAGGACCCGGAAGACGAATCCCTGAAGCTCCTGTTCCACGATGACCCACGGGGAAAGTTCTTTCGCGCTCGCGAATCCGCGGCGGAGCTCTTCGTCGGTCGTAATGTGCACCGTCGAATGCCGCGCGCGCGATCCAAGGTTGGGCTTCGTGATGACGGGCGTCCCCACCTCATGCATGGTGCGGAGCGCGCCGCGGAGCGTAACGCATGCCCGCCCGCGCGCCATGGGGATCCCCGCGGGAACGAGATGCTTTTTGAGCGCCGCTTTGTTGTCCATCCAGGTGATGGAAGGCGAAGAGCCCATGGTGCGCGGGCGCGGGAGGCCTTCGAAGGAGCGCCATGCGGCGCCTTTTTTTGCGACGAAGAAACTTACCCCTCGTGGATCGTCGAGCGGCTGGAACTGCCACATGGCGATCCCTCTGCGGCGGGCCGCCTCCCATAAGAGGTGGGTCCGCGGTGCGTTGCGGGGATCGGCATCTGTGCGGAGCGCGCCGATATGGAGCGCCGCGAGGAGGCGGTAGAAGGGGAGCGCGATGCGGTCGAACGAGATCCATGCGAAGAGCGGCGCGAGGCGCAGCGCGAGGGGATCCACCGGGCCGAACATGGCGCCGGTGCAGGTATCGAGAATGGCGAGGATCTTTTGCTCGAGATGATTGACGGGATATTCCCCGCAATCGGGGCAGCGGGACTTCGCGGACATGACGTCAGTTTATGCGAATCCCGGGAAGAAATCCACTTTGATCCGCGCCTTCGGCACACCCATGTCCTTGAGGAGCGCTTCCATGCCGGTCGTCATGGCGCGGGTGCCGGAAACATAGAACGTGCGCGTGCGCCAATCCGGGATTTCCTCGCGGATGAGGTCCGCGGTGATCCTTCCTTCATAGAAAATGCCATAGGCAGGCATGCCGTGCGCCCCGGGGTCCGCGAGCGCGGCATCGATGGCGGCGCCGGCGTTCTTGCCGGTGATCGCATAGATCGTTCGCATGCCGATCGTTTCCGCCGCTTCGTCGAAGGTGCGCGCATAGGCGATCGCATCGGGCGCGCCGTTCGAATAGAGGAGCACCGCATCGCGCTTCGGCGCGGTCTTCGCGCGCGCGGTGTCGCTCATATACTTCACCATGCTGCGGAACGGCGTGATGCCGATGCCGCCAGCGATAAATACGAGCTTTTCATATGGATTAGGGGGGAGGGTGAACTCGCCCGCGAGGTGGCCCGCCATGATCGTATCGCCGGGACGCATATCGCGCAGGCGGCGCTTGAACGAACTTGAGGGGTCATAGAAGCGTACGCCGAGGTGGACATCCGATTCGGTGGGCGACGAGGCGATCGTGAAGTAGCGTCGATTGCCGCGGCCGTCCGCCTTTTCGTGCGCGAGGGTCCATTCGAGATACTGTCCCGGGGCGAACCGCAGGCGTCCCGCATCGCCGGTCGCAAAGGTGAAATCATAGATATCGGTCCCGACCTCCTCTTTTTTCACGAGGCGGAGGAGGTGGGTGCCTTTGGGACTTACCGCGAAGGAGAAGAGGTTTCCCGCAAGGAGCGCGAGTTCGGGAGTCGAATAATACGCGCCGAGATGGACGGCGGGAGAAAAGAGCATGCCGACGATCGCCGCATATTCCATGCGCCACGGGCGCGTGGGCGGCGTGGTGAGCGGTTCCGTGATCATGATCGATGCGAAGAAGAAGAGCGGCGTATGGAGCATCGCCTGTTCGATGGTCACGAGAGGATTCTCCGAAAGATGGGTGAGGATGTCGGAAAGGAGGGCGACGCCGAGGAACGTGAGCGCGAGGTCGGCACGTTGGATCTTGCGTACCACGAGAAATCCGCCGGCGATGACGAACGCCATGAGCGGGAGGTTGCCGCCGACCCACCAGCTCGCGGCCGGTCCCGAGAGGAGCGCGCTCGCCGCCACCGCGAACGCCGCAGGATTGAAGATATGCTTTTTGTTGAGGGCGATGATATATTTCACGCCCATCGATGCTGCGGCGAGCACGACGAGGAAGATGACGTAGTTCGCGGTCTGGATCGGCTGCGGGGTCACGATGAGCGTGAGAATGAGCGCGGTGATATACGCCGATTCGCTGTTCGGATGGGCGTGGAAGAACCACGCGAGGATCCCATTTCCGACCGTGCATGCGATGAGTAGAAATATGGTCTGGAAGACGAGGTCGAACGGATTGTAGGGGAGCCATCCGATCGCGCCGAACAGCACAGCGATCCCCACGAGGATCCCGAGATAGTACATCACGAGGCGATACATCGTGATCCTGTTCAAAAAAGCATCAATGGCGTTCATATGAAGATGAATAATTATTCCTTGTCCGTATAGGCGTCCCATCCGCTCGTCTTGGTCGCCGTTTTATCCTTATCGATCATATATCCCTCGAAGCCCGGGAGTGATGCGATGAAGGCGAGGCCGTCGCGCCCCATCGCGAAGGCGGCGGTCGCAAAACGGTCGGCTTCGTAGATGGTGGGGCCGATGACGGTGAGGGATACGACGTCGTCCGCCGGTGCGCCGGTGTGCGGATCGTAAATATGGGTCCCGCGGATATAGGTGCCCGATGTCGCGACGCCTTCGTTATGCGCGGCGATGACGGTCTGCACGTGCTCCGCATGGTTCCAGGGGTTCCGTACGCCGATGTGCCAGGCGTCGCCTTCCTCGTTCACGCCGCGGACCTGGACATCGCCTCCCGCATCCACGTAGAAATTCTCGAACCCTTCTTTAATGAGGAGCTGGGCCGCGTTCCAGATGGCCCATCCTTTGACGAGACCGGAGGGATCATAGGTTCCGTCGGGACGTTGAATATCGAAGAATCCCCCGGTCATACGTTTCGTTTCTTCGGAAAGGGTGAAGATGAGGTCCATCTCGGGACTCCAGTCTTCTCGCCGGGAAAGCGTTCCTTTGTTGATGGCGGTTATTTCACTCGTATCTTTATAGGTGCTGAACTTCTCGTCGACATGGGTGAAATAGGCGAACGCTTTTTCAAGCCCGGCGGCGAGCGCCGCATCCTCCTCGTCGCGTTTCTTCCCCCGCGCGCCGCCGCCGACGATCTCGACCGTGACGGGCATGCCCATGATGAGTCGCGTCTCCTTCATATGATCAGTGCGCCTCCGTGAGCGCCGATGCGAGCGACTGCATGAATGCTTGGCTCGTCTGTGTGGCTCCCGATACGACCTGGACGTTCGCGTTTTGCGCGACAATGGCCTCTCGCGCGAGCCGCGGAAGCGCATACCGGCTCATCATGATCGTATGACCGGGATCGCTCGGATATTTCGGGAACTGGATGCTTGTGAGCGCGCCGTTCTGGATGGTTGCGGCGACCTGGACGGTGCCGTAGAACGCGTCGGCGGTCTGACCGATATAGGTACCGTCTTTATAGGATCCCGCGCTCGCGGGCGTCGACGATGCCGCAACCACCGTTGCGAGAGGAGGAATGGGGGTCGGATGGTTCCCGCTCCATAGCGCATAGGCTGCGACGAGCGCCACGACGCCCCCGCCGAGGAAGTACTTGGTGGTGGATGATCCCATGGGAGTGATATGTGTGTTACGAACGAGGTGCGGGATTTGTTGCATCGACGAGCCGTTCGGCTTCCTCGATGAGTGCCTCGAGGCTTACGTGGATCCCGTCACTCCAGAACGTTTCCTTCGTCGGATCGAGCCCGAAAGGCGCGATGAGCTGCACGGCATCTTTCGTGCCGCCGGCGCGGAGAAGGTCGAGATAAAGAGGCTCGAAGCGGTCGCCGAGGTCTTTGCGTCTTGCATAGAGGCTCTGCGTGAGCAATTCCCCGAATGCGTAGCCATATACATAGAACGGTCTATGGAAATGGGAGACGTAGGCCCACTGATGCTCCGCATTGGCATAGGTGAACACGTCACCCTCCTCGCCGTAGAGCTCCTTGAGGGTCGTGAGCCAGATCGCATCGAGATCTTCGGGCGCGCGCTTGACCGGATCCTGCCAGGACGCGTAGGCGGCATCCATGCCGTGGAGCCTCCGCTCGAAATTCGAAAAGCCGATCTGCCGCACCGCGGTGTTCATCATCTCCTCGATCTTCCGCATGATGAGCGTGAGGAGCGCCGTGGTATCGCCCTGCGCCGCAAGCTGGGCGCGAAGGAATGTGAACGCGGTCATTTCGCCGAACACCGATGCGGTTTCGCAGAATGCGAGCGGAGGGTTCGCCATGAGGGGTCCCTGCGCCTCGCCGGCAAGCACGCCATGGACGGCATGGCCGAGCTCATGGGCAAGCGTCATCACGTCGCGGTGCGATCCGAGATAATTGAGGAGCGTGAAGGATTGGATGGTGCGTCCGGGAAGGATGAGCGACGAATTGAACGCCCCGCTCTGCTTGCCTTGCGTTGCCGGCGCATCGATGCGCTTGTGTGCGGCAAGGTCTTTAATGATCGACGCGAGGGTCGGACTGAACGACGCATAGGCTTCGATGACCGTGGCAAGCGCCTCGGGGAAGGGGATGAGCGCGGCTGCCGCGGCGGGAAGCGGCGCGTTGCGGTCGCTCCATGCGAGCGTCTCCATGCCCATGAGGCGCGCCTTCAGACGGTAGTAGCGGCGCGCGAGGGGTCCGGCGACGTCCCGCACGGTATGATGGAGCGCATCCACCACCGCATCGGGGATCATATTGTCCTTGTTTCTCGCGTCCATGGGATGGCGGTAGCCGCGCGCGCGGCGTTCCACCGCGCCCTCGCCCACGATCATATAGAGCGTGTGCGCCGCATACTTTCCGAAGGTTCCGCCCAGTCCGCTATTGATCGTCGCGAGCGCCTCCGCGCGTTCCGTGATATCGTTTCCATTCGTGAGAATGTCGAGCATCTCCGTGAGCGTCTTGGTCGCGCCGCGGTGGGCGAAACGCAGATCCGCCTCGTATTCATTGAAGAATTCGCTCCAGGAGCCGGGGCCGAACGGCGAGCGGATGGTGAGCGCGGCCTCCACCGGTTCACTGAGGAGATGGGGCTTGAAGATCCGTGCGTGATCGATCCACGGACGGTGCCGCGCGACCTCCGCATCTTTTTCGTACCACGCCGCGAGTGTGGCGTCATCGAGCGCCACGAGCTCGAGCGCGAAGAAGGTAAGGTATTCACCCTCGGCGTGGCTCATCGCTTCCTGAGCGAGGGCGACCTTGGCGTTCACGATGCGGTTCGTGACATCGAGGCTTTGCATGAGGAAAAGATATCCCATGATCTTTTCGCCGAGCATCGTAAGTTCCGTCTGATCGGCGATGGCGTCGCCGAGCGTTTCCGCGAGCATTCCCTTGTGCCGCGCCTGAAATGCCTTTGCGCGGTCGGTGAATGCGGCGAGGTCCGCATCGATCTGCGGGTCGTCGATGCCGGTATAGAACGCGCTGAGGTCCCAGCGCGCGTCATCGGTACCGAGGGTGGTATCGGGCATGGTGAATGAAATGAATTAAAGTGAATTGATAGGTCGAACGTTTTTCCTATTGTAGCAGAAATCGATGATCGGGTCGCAGCGTATGTCGTTTTTCCGATGGTTTTTTTGATGAAATTATGGTAAAATCCACCTATTGGCGGTAAACGAACGATCTGCACCTATGGCTGAAAAAGACAAGAAAAAAGCGCCTCCCAAGGACGACAATAAAGGCAGTGCGACCTATAGCGCCAAGGACATTTTCGTCCTCGAAGGGCTTGAGCCGGTCCGCAAGCGGCCGGGCATGTACATCGGTTCGACCGGTACCACCGGGCTTCACCATCTCATCTGGGAGATCGTGGACAATGCGATCGACGAGGCGATGGCCGGGTACGCACGCTACATCACCCTGGAGCTCCTCCCCGGCAACGTCGTATCGGTGACGGATGACGGCCGCGGCATGCCGGTCGACGTCCATCCGCAGACCAAGAAGTCCGCGCTCGAAACGATCATGACGACGCTCCACGCCGGCGGCAAATTCGGTGGCGCGGGATACAAAGTGTCCGGCGGTCTCCACGGCGTCGGCGCATCCGTCGTGAACGCGCTTTCCGAATGGACCAAGGTGGAAGTCGAGCGTGACGGCGGCGTCTTCGAGCAGGAATACAAGCGCGGCATTCCGGTGTCCAAGGTGAAGAAGACGGGAGCGTCGAAGCGCCATGGCACCAAGGTATCGTTCATCCCCGACCCGCAGATCTTTTCGGAACTCGAGTTCAACGATCGGACGATCATGGAGCGGCTCCGCCAGCAGGCCTATCTCACGAAGGGCATCCACATCAATTTCTACGACCGCCGCAAGGAAGGCGCCCCGTTTTTTTACGGATTCTATTTCGAAGGAGGTGTGCTTTCATTCGTGAAATATCTCGCGGAGGGAAGGAACCGCCTGAACGACGATATCTTTTATGTGGAGAAGGAGCTCGAGCACATGGACGTCGAATGCGCGTTCCTCTATGTGGACGATACGCGCGTGCAGGAAATGAGCTTCGCGAACAATATCTACACCCCGGAAGGAGGCATGCATCTCACCGGATTCCGTTCCGCGCTCACGCGTTCGCTTAATAATTACGCCCGCGCGGAGGGATGGCTCAAGGAGAAGGATGAGAATCTCACGAGCGACGACGTCCGCGAGGGCCTCGTGCTCGTGCTTTCGGTGAAGCTCCGCGATCCGCAGTTCGAAGGGCAGACGAAGGCAAAGCTTGGAAATCCCGAAGCACGTACTGCGACCGAGGCCGTCGTGAACGAGGCGCTC
>JAKABL010000023.1 GCA_021801885.1 bacterium | reverse complement strand
GGGCAACAAACCTTCCGCAGAAATGGTGCAGGATATTCGTCTCAGCATCTATGATCAAATGCTGACCATCCGGGAGCTCGGGTCGCTCAGCATCCTTCCCCCGCGCACGATCCAGATCACGCTTTGGGATCCGAGCGCGGTGGGCGCCGTGATGAAGGCCATCGACAATGCCCATCTTGGCCTCTCTACCGCGAACGACGGGCAGACGATCCGCGCCACCCTTTCACCCCTTGGGGATGAACGTCGCGAGGAGCTCGGCAAATTGGTCGGCAAAATGGCCGAGACGGCGCGTATCCAGATCCGTGCCCGGCGCGAAGATGCCATGAAAAAGCTCAAGGATGCCAAGACGGCGTCGGCAATCACTGAAGACGACGAATTCAAAGGTCGCGAGAAAGTGCAAAAGGCGACCGAAAAGGCCAATGGAGAGGTCGAGCTGCTGCTCAAAGCGAAGCTCACCGAACTCGGAGCATAGCCCCTACGCAACGCGGGATCCATCATTACCGATACATACTATCGCTCCATGCTCATCGCCCTCATCGTCATTATTGGACTGTCGCTCCTCATCCTTGGCCACGAAGCCGGCCATTTTCTTGCCGCAAAAGCGTTCGGATTGAAGGTGGATGAATTCGGCTTCGGATTTCCGCCGAGAATCGCCGCAAAAAAGATAGGGGAAACGGAATATAGCATCAATTGGTTGCCGTTCGGCGGGTTCGTACGCATCGCCGGGGAGCGAGGAGAGTTCGCCTTGGTGGAGGGAGGCGAGGACGCCGCGGGGGACGCGCCGGAAGTGCTCCGAAATCCTGCCGAGGACCCGGAGGACGAACGTCGCAAATTCTATGTGCAGCCTGCCTGGAAGAAGAGCATCATCATCCTTGCGGGCGTGTTCACAAATTTCCTTCTCGGGTGGCTGTTTATCGCCATTGTGCTCATGACCGGCGTTCCGCAGACGCTCGTGGTGGGAGGGACCGAGCATGGTTCGCCGGCGGCCGCGGCGGGCATGCAGACGGGCGACATCATTGAGGGGTATACGAATGCCCAAAGTTTCATCACCTACATCGATGCGCACAAAGGCGCACCGGTGACCGTGACGGTATTGCGAAACGACAAGACTATCACGTTCACGATGACCCCGCGGACCAATCCCGGTCCGAACCAGGGCGCAATCGGCGTCGCGCTCGAGCAGGGGGGTGCGAAGCGCGAAGGCTTCTTCGCGGCGTTGCGCGACGGGCTCTTTGCCGCAGGGAACATTTCCATCCTCACGGTCCAAGCGTTCTGGCACCTCATCGTGCAGGTCTTCACAACGGCATCCATCCCTGCGGGGATCGTGGGCCCGGTGGGCATTTTCGGGGTCGCGGAGGAGACAGGGCGCATCGGATTGACCTACCTGCTCCAGTTCATCGGCATCATCTCGTTGAATCTTATGGTCGTGAACTGCATCCCGTTTCCCGCACTCGATGGGGGACGCTTCGTGTTCATTCTCGTGGAAAAGATCAGGCGTGCGCCGCTTTCCTATAAAGTGGAAGCGTGGGTGAACGGCATAGGGTTCGCGCTGCTGCTCGCGCTCATGATCGCACTCACCGTGCGCGATATTCACGGCCTCATATGATCCGGAGCGGCGTGCCAGGAGGCGCGCCGCCTCCGCACCATGGAGGAGTATAATGGAAGTATGATCCAGCGCGGCATAGCGTCCTTCGGCCTCGATGACGGCCACTGCCCCCCGTGGCTCTTCGAGCGGATGGTGAAGCTGGGGCGGGAAATGGTCTATGTGCTTATTGCCGAATATGGCCCGGACGAATTCATAGCGCGCATCGCGGACCCGGTATGGTTCCAGTCGCTCGGCACCGTGCTCGCCTTCGATTGGAATGCGAGCGGCCTTACGACGATCCTTACCGCGGCGCTCAAGGAGGCGATCCGCGGCCATGAGCGCGAATTCGGGATCGCGATCTGCGGAGGCAAGGGGAAAACCTCGCGGAAAACGCCGGAGGAGATCACGGCCTGGGGCGAACGGATGATGATTTCCGCGCCGCTTGCGCAGAATCTCGTTTACAATTCGAAGATGAGCGCCAAGGTGGACTCGGCCCTCGTTCAGGACGGATTCGATCTCTACCATCATGCCTTCTTCTTTTCGCGCAATGGCGCCTGGGCGGTCGTCCAGCAGGGGATGAACAAGGATGTGCGCGCGGCGAGACGATACCATTGGTATTCAAAAAATATAAAAGACCTTGTTGACGAACCGCACAGCGGTATTTCCTCGGCGGCGACCCTCAAGACCGTGCTCGACCTTTCCGCCGCGAAGAGCGACCGGACGAGGGAAATTTCGACCGCGCTCGTGCAGCACGGATACGCATCACTCATGAAGGACGTCCAGCTGTTGCGCAAACATTCCTCCCGCCTTTCGCAGATGGCGACGGTCCGCATCGGGGGCGACGGCCGTGAAAGCCGTCAGCTCACGCTCCTCAATCTCGAGTCGCGTGAATTCTCCCATCATCCCGTCATGCACGAAAATTTTTCGAAGAGCAAATACCTCGAAAAGGTGCTTGCCACGGTGACCGACCGCAGGCCCGATGATTATGAATCTCTGGTTGCGATCCAGGGGGTGGGCGCGAAAACGGTGCGCGCGCTCGCGCTCATCGGCGAAGTGATCTACGGCGCCGCGCCCTCCTATGAAGATCCTGCGCGCTACAGTGTTGCGCATGGCGGGAAGGATGCCACCCCTTATCCCGTCGATCGCAGGACCTATGACGAGAGCATTGCGATGCTTGCCGCCGCCGTCCGGAAGACCCGCCTGCCGGATGTGGATAAACGGAAGGCCATCGCACGCCTCGTATGATATAATGGACCTATGAACACGCTCGTCCATGCGGATATTTTCTTTTTCGTGACGACCATCGCGGTCGTCGTGGTCGGTGCCGCGCTTACCGTGGCGCTTATCTATGCCGCAAAGGTACTGAGCGATCTGCGGGCGATCACCCGCGAGGTGAGGGAGGAAACGGTCCTTTTTCGAAGCGATATTGCGAGTCTTCGCGCCGACGTGACGCGGGAAGGGTTCCGCATCGAACGATTCATAAAGTTCCTCGGCGTGCTTGGGAAGAGGACACCATCAAGGTCGAACAAAGAGCGGAAGCAAACAAAGAAATCATAAGCAATCACTTGTGTTCATGAAAAAAGCGCAGAAAAAGAAAGTCATACAAGGAGCCGAAGTTGGTGGTGCGATTACCGCCGCAGTACTTGCGGCATCGGCAGCGGCATATCTTCTTTCGGATAAAAAGAATCAGGCAAAGATGAAGTCGTGGGCAAAGAAGGCCCGCATGGACGTTGTGCGCAAGGCGAAGGCGGCACGCCGTCTCGGAAAAAAGGAATATGCCGCGATCGTCGATCAGGCCATCAAAAACTGCGGCTCGCTCGAAGACGTATCGGCCCGCGATGTCGTTGTGCTCGGCAGGGAGCTTAAGGGGCAGTGGAATGCGATCCAGGCTCGGGCGAAGGCAATGGCGAAAAAGGCTGCGAAGCCTGCAAAGAAGACCGCGCGCCGGCGCACGGTCGCGAAAAAGGGCGTCCATAAGAAGACCGCGCGTACGCGAAGATAGATATTCAGTCTTTGCATGCCGGCATGGAAAGAGGTTCCGTATGGTGCGGGCCTCTTTTTATTCGTAGCGCAGTGCGTCGATGGGGCTTTTCCGCGCCGCCTGGCGCGCGGGATAGATGCCGAATACAATGCCGGTAACGCTTGATACCACAACCGCGATCACGACCGCCGAAGGAGGGAAGGCGAAGGTCCATGCGAGCGACGAGAAGGCTCGCACGCCGAAATAGACCGCGGTGACGACGAGCGCGCCGAATGCAATGCCGATGATGCCGCCCATGACGGTGACCAGTACCGATTCAATGAGGAATTGCTGGAGAATGTCACCGTTCGTCGCCCCCACGGCCTTCCGAAGTCCGATTTCCCTCGTTCGCTCTATTACCGACACGAGCATGATGTTCATGATACCGATACCGCCTACGAGGAGTGAGATGGACGCAATCGCGGTAAGGAAGAGGGTGAGGACCGAGGTGATGCTACCAAGGATATTGAGCACATCTTGCTGCGTTTCGATTGTAAAGTCGTCCTGTGCGGGATTCGTAATGCCGTGGTCCTGTTCGAGGATCTTCTCCACCCGCGACTGGGCAAAGGAGATCGTATAGGTGGGATTCGCTTCGATCACGAAATCGCTGAAGTAATTCACGCCGAGAATCTGCTTTTGTGCGACGCTCACGGGGATGATGGCGAGATTGTCTTCGTTGATGCCGAACATGCCCGTACCCTTGGGCGTAAGAACTCCCACGACGCGGAATGCCTGGCCTTTGAGATACATCGTTCTGCCGATGGGATCCGCGTTGCCGAAAAGCGTTTGCGCGAGCGAAGCGCCGAGGACGACGACGTGGTTATAGGCCTGTACGTCGGCATTCGTGAATGGATAGCCCTTTTGGACCGTATAGGTGTGCATGACGTCGAAAAAGTTCGCAGTGACGCCGGAATAGGTGACGACTTCGCTGTTATCGCCATACGATGCGGTGGCCTGCCCGTGGATCTCCGCGGCGACGGCGGCGATCGAGGGATCGCGCGAAAGATTCGTGATATCCTGCTGTGTGAGGCTTTGGACGACGATGCCCTGGGCTTGGGCGGGGGACTGGAAGCGACCGTTGCCGGATCCTCCCGGAACCACAATAATGAGGTTCGAACCGAGTCCTTGAACCTGGTTGATGATGAGATCCTGGGCCGACTTGCCGATCGACATGAGCACGATCACCGATGCGATGCCGATCACGATGCCGAGCATCGTGAGGACGGAACGCATTTTGCCGTAACGAAGCGTTGCGCGGGCGGAAGCTATGGAATCACGGAACTTCATTGGTATGCGCTATTTAAAGAATTGGTCCTTCGATCTGCGCGGACTTTTTACCGGTGAATCGCGTTCGATCTGTCCATCCCGAAGCGCAATGATGCGATTTGCAAATTCCGCGGTATACGTTTCGTGAGTTACGAGGATCACGGTGCGGCCGCGGCGATTGAGATCGTCAAGGATCTCCATTACCTGGGCGCCCGATGTGGAATCGAGATTGCCGGTCGGTTCGTCCGCGAATACGACGCCGGGATCGTTCACGAGCGCCCGGGCGATCGCAATGCGCTGCTTTTGCCCCCCGGAAAGCTTGCCTGCCTCCACGTAGAGCTTTTCGGCAAGTCCGACGGCGGCAACGGCGTCCTCGATGAGCTTTTTCCGTCCTCCGATCGGCACATCGGAATAGATGAGGGGTATCTCGACATTCTCATAGACGGTAAGCCTCGACAGGAGATTGAAGGCCTGGAAGACGAATCCCATTTCCTTGTTGCGCACATGGGCGAGTTCCGCGTCCGTCATGTCATCGATGCTTTTGCCAAGAAACGTATAGGATCCTCCGGTCGGACGATCGAGGAAGCTGAGTATCTGAAGGAGGGTCGATTTTCCGGATCCCGAAGGACCGATGATAGAGACGAAATCGCCTTTGTCGATGGCGAAGGATATTCCGCGGAGCGCCGAGGTGACGCCTCCGTCGTCGATATAGTCTTTCGCGAGATCGCGCACATCGATCATGGCGTTCGACGAGGGCATGTTATTGCTTCAATCCTATGTTCACCACCTCTTCGCCCGCAGTGACTCCGCTTGCGATCTCCACGTTGCCGCTCGCATCCTGGATGCCGAGCGTGACAGGCACTTGCGCCGGAATGCCGCCCTTCAGAACTTCCACAAACGTGCCGGTGGCATTCTGGATCACCGCATACTGAGGGAGGATGAGCGCGTGCGGGACGGTCTTCGTCTCGATATTGAGATTTGCGGTAAGACCGCTCTTGATCTCCGCGAGATTATTGTTCGAGCCGTCAAGCGAGACCTTCACAAGGTAATCGACCACGCCGTTCTGGAGCGTCTGCGCAGGATCGATATAGAACACCTTGCCGGTGAACGTCGCATCGGGGAAGGCGTTGAAGACCATGGACACGGGATCGCCGACGTTCACCTTGCCGATATCAGTCTCGGGCACCTCCGCATCGACTTCAAAGCCGCTGTCCGAGAGAATGGAGGTGAGAATCTCGCCCGGGGAAGCGATTTCGCCCACCTTGGCATTCTGCGTGGTCACGATCCCGCTGATAGGGGAGGTGAGCGTGGCCTGGGCAATCTGGGCTTGGATGTTCGCTACGTTCGCTTCCGCAGCCGCGACCTGCGCCTCCTGGCTTTGGATCTGCGGGGGCGTCGCGCCGGCGAGCGTAAGTGCGAGCTGTGCCGTAAGCTGTTGGACGGTGATCTTCTGCGAGGCGATGCTCTGAAGCGCGGTGTTCACGTTCGCGGTCGCCGTATTTTCCTCCGCGATCGCGTTTGTCACATCGGTCTTGTATGCGGCGCTCGTGGATGCGGAGAGTCCGGT
Organism: bacterium; assembly: GCA_021801885.1. GTDB lineage: Bacteria > Patescibacteriota > Minisyncoccia > UBA6257 > 2-01-FULL-56-20 > JAKAGE01. The sequence continues at coordinate 3,744 of JAKABL010000023.1, read as the reverse complement.
TTCCTGGAGGAGCGCCTGTGAAGCGTCCGCAAGGAACGTAGTGATGACGGAGAGGTGATGCGAGGCCGTGGCGAGCGCGGTATCGAGCGTGGACGACGAAGAAGTTCCGGAAAGTCCGGCGAGTTCGCTTTGCCATGTATTGAGCTCGGCGCTTGCTTGCACGCGCGCCGCGAGCAGCGTGTTCACCGTCTGGGAGTTGCTGACGCTGAACGTGAGCTGGGGATTGTTCGTTTCCGGATTCGAGAAGAACGGTGCAAGCTGGTTTCGCACGGCGTCGTTCGCCTTCGCGTAGGCATCGCTCAGCGTATTTTCCACATTGCCGTACATATTCGCGAGGGTCTGTTCGCCACCCGCAACCGCGGCCTCCGAAGACTGGATGCTTGCCGGTTGGGCTCCCGCTTGAAGGTTCGCAAGCTGGGCTTGTGCGGATGCGACATTCGCCTTGGCCTGGGCCAATTGCGCCTGCAAAGTCGCCGTATCCAGCGTTTCAAGCACCTGTCCGGCCAGTACATGGTCACCCTGGGCCACGTTCACGGTGGCGATTGTGCCGCCGTTTGGGAATCCGAGGTCAAGACTTTGGATGGGAGTCGTATTGCCCGTCACTTGGACGAGCTCGGTGATGGTTCCCTGCGTCACTGGCACGAGATGGTAGTGCGGACGTCTCATGCCGAATATCACGTAGAGCAAAACGCCGGTCGCCACCATGCCGATAAGCCACCAGCGCCATCGTTTCTTGCGCGGCGAGGACGTCGATGCCGCGGTCATCGGGGATTGATCGTGTGCCATATGGATGATGATAGCATACTTGCGGAGCCGACTCCACGGGAGGTACAATGAGTGGTAAGGGACCGATAGTTAAGAATATGAATAATTTATTTTTATAAGTATTGCACATCGGTGCGCAGCCCATCATCCCGTTATGGACAACATCATCCACGTACGCAATCTGACCAAAACCTTCGGGGACATCGCCGCGGTAAAGGACATATCCTTCGACGTAAAGAAGGGCGAGATCTTTGCGTTCCTCGGTCCGAATGGCGCAGGAAAGTCGACCACGATCAAAATGCTCACGACGGTGCTGCGTCCCACCTCGGGAGATATCCTGCTCGCGGGCCACGACGCCGCAAAGGATCCCGATGACGTGCGGCGTGCGTTCGGAATCGTCTTCCAGGACCCGAGCACCGACGACGACCTTACCGCATATGAGAATATGGATCTTCACGGGATCCTCTACGGTCTTTCTTCCGCGCTTCGTAAGGAGCGCATCCGCACGCTTTTGGAGTTTGTGGAGCTCTGGGACCGCAAGGATTCTCTCGTAAAGGAGTTTTCCGGCGGCATGAAGCGCCGGCTTGAGATCGCCCGTGGCCTCCTCCATCATCCTTCGGTCATCTTCCTCGATGAACCGACGCTCGGCCTCGATCCGCAGACCCGCAATCATATGTGGAGCTATCTCGAGGATCTCAATAAGAAGGAGGGGATCACGGTGTTTTTCACCACCCATTATATGGAGGAGGCGGAACGTATTGCGCAGCGGATCGCCATCATCGACCACGGTACGATTGTTGCGTCGGGAACGGCGGCGGAGCTCAAGGCGAACACCGGAAAGGATTCGCTCGAAGACGCGTTCCTCGAGCTCACCGGCCATGCGATCCGCGAGGAAGAGGTTTCCGGTACCGACCGCATGCGCGCACGGAGCCGGATGTGGCACGGCGGACGGCGATGAGTTTTCTACGGCATATCTATTCCTATCCACTCCATCATCCATGAACACCATCTATATTCTTTGGCTCCGCGAACTCAAGCGATACTCACGCTCCAAATCCCGTATTATCGGTTCCCTTGGCCAACCGATCCTTTTCCTCGTGGCGCTCGGATACGGGCTTGGTAGCGTCTTCCAGCGGGCAGGGGAGGGTAACTATTTCCAGTTCCTCGCGCCGGGGATCATCGGCATGAGCATCATTTTTACCGCCATCTTTTCGGGGATCCAGATGATCTGGGACCGACAGTTCGGTTTCCTCAAGGAGACGCTTGTGGCGCCCGTGCACCGCATCACCATTATGCTCGGCCGTACCCTTGGAGGCGCTACGGTGGCGACCCTCCAGGGACTTCTCGTGCTTGTCATCGTGCTTGCGTTCGGATTCCGTCCGTATAGTTGGGCCCTCATCCCGGTTGCCATACTGTTTATGCTCCTTGTGGCACTGCTTTTTGCCGCACTCGGTGCGATGGTAGCCTCTCTTTTGGACGATATGCAGGGTTTTCAGCTCATCATGAACTTTCTCGTCATGCCGCTCTTCTTCCTCTCCGGCGCCCTCTTTCCGCTCCAGGGGCTTCCGTCGGCACTCGATGTTGTGGTGCGCTTCGATCCGCTTTCGTACGGCATCGATGCGTTTCGCATTCTTCTCGCAAATGTCGGTGCGTTCGGGCTCGGTATGGATTTTGCCGTGCTCGCATCCGTTGCGGCGATCTTCCTCGTCTTGAGTAGTTGGTTCTTCTCAAAAATACAGATTTGATACGCCACCGCGCGTTGGGTGCGATGGTGCAAGGATAAAAAACCGCCTCGCAACAAACGTTACGGGCGGTGGAGGCGGAGGGTGACAAAGATGCCAAGCACCGATGCAATAGTACCGGAGATCCATGTGATCCATCCGAGATAATGATGGAAGCGTCGTGCGCGGATGCCGTTTGCGAGGTAGGATGCGCCGAGCGCGAAGGCGTAAAGGATCGACCATCCAAGCTGCACGAAAAATAATGTATCGTATTGCCGTCCAAAATAGCGGACCGCAATGAATTCGATGCAGAGCACGAGGAGCAGCATGAGCACCCCGGAGTGTCGCGCCGAATGCATATGGTCGCGGAGTATTGAAGGCGGGCGGGAAGGACTGAGCGCGCGGAGCCTCCTGCCCGCCATCATGGTTGCCGTCAACATGATCCACATCATGGCGGTAAAACCGATGACGAGGAACTTGATGAATATAGCGGCGGTCATAGATCACCTCTCACTGAAGCTTCGTCAATACTAGCATTATATCGAAATATTTCAATAAAAGCGTATAATAGAATATATGACGATCCATTGGAACAAGGTCACGTGGTATTCAAAGGCGATTGCCCTTGTCCTCTTTGTCGCACTCCCATTTTTCGGGTTTTGGCTTGGCGTGCAGTATGGTGCGATATGGCAAATGTCCACGACGTCGACGGGCACGGCCGTGCCCGCACTATCCATTGCGCCCACCGGGGCCACCGGGCTCATCCCATATTATACCGATCCGGCAGAGTGGCAGACCGATGCGAACAATACGAAAGGTGGCTTCAGTATTGCCTATCCCATCGATTTTCCGACACAGGATAATTTCATGGGAACGCAGTCTACAGATTGGCGCCTCAATGCAAACGGCGTAGCGGGTGTGAAATATTTCACACTGACCGTACCGCGGGCGTTCGAGCCCCAGACGAACTTCGTGGATGCCACACTTACGGTCGGCGCAAGTGCCAATGCCACCGCAGTGGCGCAGTGCATGACGCCGGATCCATCGGGACTTCCGCATACGGCGTCAACTTCAACCGCGACGATCGACGGCATCCCCTTTACAATATTCCACGCGACCGGCGTTGGCGCAGGAAACTATTATGATACGACGAGCTATCGCACGGTCCATAATGGGAAATGCTATGCCATTGAATATACGGTCCACTCGGCGCAGATCATGAACTATCCGGCATCCTACGGACTGATGCCGTTCAATA
>JAKABL010000022.1 GCA_021801885.1 bacterium | reverse complement strand
AATCGGGAAAAATCTGGCCTCTTCATATGCATACCATTATTTTACCATGCGGCACATCATTGCAGCACCTTCCACGAAACAACGCTCATGGGGCTGCTCGTATTCTCCACCATCACCACCCGCACTATCGATTCATGGTTCGCCACGGTCGCCGTCGAGGTAACCGTCACGAATCCCGCGGCCGGGGCATCGTTCCCCACAAGTACGGTCGCCGTCGTCCCATTGACGGAAATGGTATACGATGCCGGGAACGATGCGATCGCGCCTCGCTCGAGCTTCAACATGGCATCCTCCGCACCGGCAGTCGCGGCGGCCTGAGCGGCCGTGGTGTTCTTGATGCCGTATCCCGTGCTCACGAGCGCTCCCGAAAGAAAGAGGAGCAAGAGGCTCACGATCGCAATGACCGATCCGATGAGCAACACCATGCCCACGAACATCTGGCCACTCCTCGATGTGGTACGCTCCAATATCCCTCTTTGTATCGCTTTAGAATGTTCCATATCGCGTCATTGGCTGTTCATGTTCCCTGTCCATATCCATCCGAGCTGCCCGCTTCCCGCACGCCGTATCTCTCCCCGTTCTTCTCCCTCAATAGCTCACCGCGCCGGTGGGCGCGACGGTCACCGTGGACGTAAGTGCCGGGGCCCCACTGGTCGTCATGAGACCGATCTCGATCGTCGTCGAAGGGCATGTGAACCCAGCGCATGAAGCATAGGCCCCCTGCGTACCAAGCGCAGGTAATGCGCCGTTCGAATAATACACATAGAGCACGCCCCCCAGCGGGATCGACGTGGTCGTATACGCGATGTGCGCAGGAAGCGGCGTATATCCCTCGGCCGTGCCCGACGCAAGACCGGAAGTCGAAGTGGCATAGAAAAGCCGCATGAAAGGCTGCGTGTCGGTGGCGTTACTGAAGGCCACCCCCCAGAATCCCTGCGCTCCGCCGACCTGATTCCCCGCAAGCGTATTGCTCTGGGCTTCATGGAGCGTTGCAGTGATTTCCTGTGCCGCAACATTCATAATGCGGGCGTTGTTCTGCTCCGGCGCGCTCACGAGCGTCACAAGCCCGATTGCCGCAATGATCAAAATGACAACGAGCAATTCGATGAGAGTGAATCCCTTGGTATGGTCTTTCATGAAAAGGTCGGTCCTTTAGAAGGACGTGGTGAGCTGATAGATCGGCACAATGATGGAAAGCGCGATGAGGGCCACCATCACACCCATAATGAGAAGCATTGCGGGCTCCAAAAGCGATACGAGCGCCGTAATGTTCGAATCGATGTTCGCCGCATAGAATTCCGAAAGTGTATTGAGCACTTCTTCGAGGTGCCCCGCCTTTTCGGATATCGCCACGAGATTGGTCACCATACGCGGAAACACCGTCTCGCGCTTGAATGCATCACCGATCGTGAGGCCTTTTTCGAGGCCGTCCTTCGTAATACGCATGAGCGCCTCGCGATACTGCCGCACCCCGACGGTGTCTGCCGCGATCTCCAATGATTGGTTTACGGGAAGCCCTGCACCGAGAAGCGAACTCATCGTGGATGCCATCCGCTGCACCGCGATTTCATCGTAGATTGTCTTAATGAAAGGTGTATGGGTCATCACTTCATCGAAGGCATGGCGCCCGACCTCCGTCTTCCACACGGCCCATATGAGTCCGACGACCACGAGGATCACCGAGGGCGCGATGATCATAATATTGCCTCCGATGAAAAGGCCCACGCCGAATACGATGCGCGAGAACGTAGGCGGTTGGATGCCGCTCGAACTGAACACGCCTGCCACCTTCGGCAGCGCATAGGTCACAAGAAAGGTGAGTATGCCGCTCGCCATTACGACGAGCACCGCAGGATAAATGAGCGCCGAGCGGATATGACTTTGCAGCTCCGCATCCTTTTCGAGCGTCGTTGAAAGATCTTCGAACGTCTTCTGAAGGTTGCCGGACCGCTCCGCCGCGCGCACGAGATTCACGAACGTCGCCGAAAACCACTTGGGATGCTTCTCAAAGGTCTCGTAGAAAGGGCGCCCCTTGCTCAGATTCTCGCGCACTTCGAGAAGCAGCTGACGGACCGCGGGCTTGTCGAAATCATCGATAAGGATATTGATGGCCGACATGAGGTCCGTGCCCACGCGCAGCATGAGCGCAAGATACTTCGTAAGGAAAACCTTGTCGGAAGTGTTCACCGATCCCCCGCCTCCGAGCGAAAGGCCTTTCTTTTTTTGTTCCACCGGCTTTACGGACACCGGGCGGAGCTCCTTTCCCGCCAGCCATCGGAGCGCATCCTGGAGATCGTTGCCCTCAAGGTCACCCTCCGTCATCTGTCCGGTGGCGTCGGCGGCAACATAATGGAATACCATAGTATCAATAATACCACACTTTACGGGCTTTCTTCCGCCTCCGCACGCTGCGGAACCCCTTCGATTGGCATGAATGATATCCGTTATTCGCGGATCACGCGGAGGACCTCTTCGAGCGTTGTCTGCGCAAGCTCCACCTTGCGAAGGCCGTCTTCGAACATCGTCGTCATGCCGCTCGAAGCCGCCTGGATGCGCAACGCTTCGAGGCTGAAATCAGGGCTGGTGATAAGCTCTTTGAGCTTCTCATCGATCTCCATGACCTCGTAGATGCCAAGCCTGCCGCGATAGCCGGTGCCGCCGCATTCGGAGCATCCCTTACCGCGATACAGCACTTTGGGGATCTCCACGCGGGCCGCTGCCTCTTCGCCTTCGATGCGGGCGAGCTGATCCTTGATCGTCTTCGCCACCCCCTCGTCGGCGTCGTAGGAATAGATGCACGTCTGACAGACACGGCGCACAAGACGCTGCGCAATGATCATATTGAGTACGGAGCTCACGAGGAACGGCGGTACGTTCAGGTCGAAAAAGCGCGGTACCGCCGTCGGCGCATCGTTCGTGTGGAGCGACGACAGAAGCAAGTGACCGGTAAGCGCCGCCTGCACGGAAATATCGGCGGTCTCGGCGTCGCGGATCTCACCGACCATGATGATGTTCGGATCCTGGCGCAAAAGCGCACGGAGGCCCGAGGCGAAGGTGATCCCCGCCTGGGGATTGATCTGCGTCTGGTTCACATACCGCATATTGTATTCGATCGGATCCTCGATCGTCGTCACGTTCACTTCGGGGCGATTCAGCATGTTCATCAGCGTATAGAGCGTCGTTGTTTTGCCGGATCCGGTAGGACCGCACGAGATGATCATGCCGTAGGAACGCTTGAGGTTGTCCGCCACCCTCTTCGTGTCCTCCGCCGAAAAGCCAAGTTCTTCGAGCGAAAGCGGCTTCGATGATGATTCGAGGAGGCGCATTTCCACCTTTTCGCCGTAGAACGTGGGCATCACCGATACGCGAACGTCGATGGACTGCGCGCCGACCGCATAATGGAAGCGACCATCCTGCGGCGCGAAATGCTCGTCCAACTTGAGACCCGCAAGAAGCTTGAGGCGGGCAACGATCGCCGGATGGATCTCCTTCGGAATGCTCATCACCTCATAGAGGATGCCGTCGATGCGGTAGCGAATATACGTGGCCTCCTCGAGGATCTCGATATGGATATCGGATGCGCGCGAGGCAAGGGCGTAGGAAAGAACGTTATCGACGATCGCAATGATCGGGAGCTCGGCGGCGGCCTCCTTTGCATCCTTGCCATGATCGAGGAGCGACGCTTTCACGTTGTCGACGATGAGCTTCTTGAAATCCTGCCCGAGCTCGTAGCCGTATACGGAAAATCCCTGATTGAGATCCTCCGCGGTCGCGAGGAAAGGCTTGACCTTCGCCTTCAGGCGCTCCTCGAGGAACTCCCGCGTGGCGAGGTCGGAAGGATCGGTCATCGCCACATCATAGGTGCCATCCTCCTCTTTATGGAACAGGATCACTTGGCGCGAACGCGCAATATCCTCCGGAAGCGTCTTCACGACGTCCTTATCGAGCGGGATCGCGCCAAAATCCGCGCGCTCCACACCGAGCGCATGCGCGATAAGATTGCGCAAATAGCTGGATTCCGCAACCTTCTCGGATATGAGCACTTCGATAAGATTCTGGTTCTTGCGCGAGGCTTCGGCGGCAAGCGCATCGAAACGCTCGGGTTCGATGAGACCGTCGCTAATGAGGATCTGTTTCAGCTGATCAACGGGGATAGGAAGCTGCATATGCCTATGTTAGCACGAAACATGCGGCATCATAAAACCCCGGTGGCCCGGGGTTATATGAAGGTCGTCCGCGAATCCCGATCGCTCGCGATCAAAGATTGACGTCCGTTCCCTGTTCGTACGTGGTCGTACTGTTTCCACCGTCGCCGGTTTCCACATCACCCGATCCACCGACCGCATACTTCGTCGATTCCATCTTTGCCGCAAGCTTGTACTGACCGTTGTAGGTCAAATAGGTGTACATGCAAGGGCTCGAAGTGGTATTTGGGCCATTATAGCAGCTGGTATTGCCTCCCGTACCCAACGGATCTACCGGCAGCGAACCGAACGGCGCGCCGGAGCTGATGGCGTTGAAATCGATCGGCAACCAGCCCGTGCCATTGACGCTCACGGAAGTGTTCGTTGCCACGCTCGTGGCATCGGTAGAATTATATCCCCATCCCTGCGGCGTAGAAGTCGAGGTGAACGTTGTCGTGGCCGGGAGGTTGGCCCCTCCGTATGCCGCATAGATCACGCTCGACGATCCCATGGAGGTCGACGAGACGTCAGCTTGATAGAGCGCAATGCCGCTCTTCAGGGTCGCAAAGTCGGAAACGCGATTTGAATCGCGCGCCTGCGCGAGAAGCTGGGCCGGATTCAGCGTCAACACGACGACAACCGCGAGAATCGCGATGATGGCGATCACCACGAGAAGTTCGATAAGGGTGAAGCCCTTTTTACTATTCTTGATCTTCATTGATTGCTTTATGATGTACCGCTTTTTACCTTTTCCGACCTTTAGTGTTCTTTTATTCTATCATATGGCCTTTTTCTCCCTCTCTTTCGCGCTGTGGATAACCTCCACGAAGTCCTTCGGAGGTTTTTCTTCGAACGTAAATCGCTCGCCGCGAGGCCCCGTAAACTCGAGTGTAACGGCATGGAGCATGAGCCGCGTCTTCCCGTCGCGGTGTACCTCCCGCCGAACGCTCTTTGGCGCATAGAGCATATCCCCTACGATGGGATTCCCTATACTCGCAAGATGGACGCGGATCTGATGCGTCCGCCCGGTGCGCGGACGCACTTCGACAAGCGCATAGGAAGCATCGCGTCCGTCATGGAAGGAATCTTTCACCTTATATTCCGTCACCGCCTCCTTTGCGGCCGCAGTCGCATGAACGCTTCTTTTCAAAGAACCGTTCCTTATTCCGATCGGCCGATCAATGATACCTTCGCGCGGCGAAGGTATGCCGTGCACGAACGCGAGATAGGTCTTTGTCATCGCACGCGACGCGAATGCACGCTTGAGCCACGCGAACGCATCCGCGGTGCGTGCGATGACCATCACGCCGGAGGTCTCTTTATCGAGCCGATGCACGATGCCGGGACGGAACTCGGGATCGTCCCCCACATGCGCAATTTCCGGATAACGCGCGACGACCCAGTCGGCGAGCGTCGGCTCCTGCCGCCGCGCTTCGTCGATCCTCCGAGATCGCCCCCGTGCGCCGACGCGCACCCGATGCACCAAAAGCCCGGCCGGTTTGGCAACGACCAGAAATTCCGCATTCTCAAAGATCACCCTTGGTTCGTTCATCGCAATGCTTTTATCCTACCGTTGCGGCGCTACGGTTGCAAAATTCTTTAAATTCCCTATCATAGATAAGACCTTCACCGCGTCCTTAGCTCAGTGGTAGAGCGTCACATTGACATTGTGAAGGCCGGAGGTCCGATCCCTCCAGGACGCACCGCGGGCGGCTAGTTCAGTGGTAGAACGCTGTCCTGATAAGACAGAGGTCGAAGGTTCGATTCCTTCGCCGCCCACCCATAAAGAGGACGATCCCGCACGACGACCGCCATTAATTGGCGGTCGTCGTGCTTATGGGAGAAACCGTTCCCGATGCCGTACCTGCGCCAACAGGAGCCGTACCGGCCGGAGACGATGCGCTCCCCAAAAGACCCCGGTAGTTGATCTGCGATGCCGCATTGAGATCGAACCCCGACGTCGGCGGAGGAACTGGCGTTGCGAGCGCCCGATCGAACTGCGGTATGATCATATGGATCGCCGCATAGAAGAACCCCGCGATCACGGCGATAAAAAGCACGGCGAGGGACGCAAGGGACGCCTCTGCATGCTCCCTAAGGAAATCTTTAATGCTCCCTTTTTTCTTGTTCATGGCGATCAGCGGAAATAGGTCGTTCCCTGTGCGGTAAGATTTTCCTGCGTGCGATTGTTCGTATAGTCGAACGAGCTGAACGATACGATGAAACCGGGATCGTTCCGGGTAAGATAGTCGAGGAATGGGGCTATGCTTCCTTCGGGACCCTGCACCGTCATGGTGAATGCAGCGGTTCCCGGAGCGGTGCCGGCAGGTGGTACCGGATTGCCTCGAAACGCGGCGGCGGCCTGAACGCCGTATCGCGTTGCGGCGGCGGAAAGCCACGCGCTGAAATTAATGAGACTCGATTGGTCGGGAAGGAGGTTTTGCAACGCAGCTGCGTAATTCGCGGCTTGCGGTGCCGCACGCTCGAGCGCGGCAAGCTGCGCAGCGGCATTTGCATTGCTTGCCGCATCCTCTTTAAACGCGGCGACCCTCGTCGCTTGCGCCTTGATCGCGCCTGCGAAATACCAGAATGCGCCTATCGCGATCGCGATGCTCCCCACGATCACCCCCGCCCTTATCCATAGTCTTTTTTTGAAATCTGCGGTCATCGGCTTTTATCCCTTCTATTATATCGTATATCCCTCGGAAGGGCGATAAAGAATCGCTCAAGGGACGCTTTTCTTCCCCGGCCGGCGTTATAGAGTATCCCATTATGCATGACGAGGCCCTCTTTTATAATGCGATCGCCGTCGCATGCCACGGGAATCGAGGCGCCATAGCGCGCCTCCGTAACGGCCATGACCGATGGGAGGGGGCATATGATGCGCTTCGGCAAAGCGAAATTTTTTCCGATCGGAACGGCCGGCTTTCGCTCCCCGACCCCGAAACGGAAGGTAATGCGCTCCTGCGGCACGGGATAGCAATCATCCTCGCCGAAGATCCGCGCTTTCCGGCACGCCTCCGCGAGATCCCCCATCCTCCGCTTGCGCTCTATATACGAGGAGATCCCGAGGCGGTCTGCGTCGCCGGCTCGGGGAGCGCCATTGCCATCGTCGGAACGCGAAGGGCTACGCCTGCAGGAAAGGACATCGCGCGGCACTTTGCGATGGAACTGCGCGCCGCGGGGTTTGCGATCGTCAGCGGACTCGCTTTTGGGATCGACGCCGCCGCCCATGCCGGATGCCTCGCGCGCCCTGCGCACGTCGCCCCGCCACCGGTCGCCGTGCTCGCCGGCGGACTGCACCGCGTTCATCCGCGAAGCCATTCCTCTCTTGCGGAGCGCATCCTCGTAACGGGCGGGGCGCTCGTCGCGGAATATCCTCTTACGGAATCCCCGCTCCCCCACCGCTTCATTGAACGCAATCGCATCGTGAGCGGTCTTTCCCGCGGTACGCTCGTCGTGGAAGCGCCCGAGGGTTCCGGGGCGCTTGCGACCGCACGATTCGCATTTGAGCAGAACCGGGATCTCTTTGTGGTGCCCGGCAACATCGGCGAAGACCATTATCGCGGATCGAACCGTCTCATCAAGGAAGGCGCGATGCTCGTGACATCACCCAGGGACATATGGGAGAGTTATGGTATGGTAAAGGAGCGATCCCTTTTCCCTGAGACGCCGGCATCCTTCCCACTCCACGGTGCGGACGGCGAGCCGCTATCGGAGGAGGAATCGCTCGTCGTAGCGGCGATCACTGCCGCACAGACGGAGGAGGGCCACGCCGCCGACGTTGACAAAATCTCGGCAATAGCTAAACTTGAACCCCGAATCGTCAACCAGGCGCTCACGTTCCTCATTATTAAAGAGATCATAGAGGAACGGCTTGACGGCTATGCGCTCCGCGAGGACGGCACCTGAAAGAGGTGCGACGGCAGGGATCGCTCCCCGTCGCCTGAAATCCCCAAGCATTTTGCTATACATACTCATGGATCTCATCATCGTAGAGTCACCCACCAAAGCGAAGACCATAGCGCGCTTTGTCGGAAAGGAATTCGCCGTCGAATCGTCATACGGCCACATTCGCGACCTTCCGAAAAGCAAGATCGGCATCGACGTCGCCCACGACTTTACGCCCCAGTATCTCATTCCGAAAAAAGCGGAGCCGGTCGTGCAGAATCTCAAGAAGCTCGCCAAGAAGGCTGACCGGGTCATTCTCGCGACCGACGAAGACCGCGAAGGAGAGGCTATCGCGTGGCATCTCGTGAGCGCGCTCGAGCTTGAAGGCGGCAAGGGAAAGGGCAAGACCGCCAAACCCTATGAACGCATCGCATTCCACGAAATCACGAAGCATGCCATTCTTGAAGCGCTCGCGCATCCCCGCGCGCTCGACCTCAATCTCGTGAACGCCCAGCAGGCGCGGCGCGTCGTCGATCGGCTCGTCGGTTACGAGCTCTCCCCGTTCCTCTGGAGGAAGATCCGCTACGGACTTTCCGCGGGACGCGTGCAGAGCGTCGCCGTCCGCCTCATCGTGGAACGGGAACGTCTCATTCAGGCATTCATCAGAGAAGAGTATTGGAGCATCGAAGCACGCTTCCGCGGCGGCAAAGGGAGCTTTCCCGCGCATCTCCACTCCATCAACGGCAAAACGCTCGGCAAGATGGGCATCACGGATAGCCGCGAAGCGCACACGATCGCGGACCGCCTTGCCCATGCGTCGTATTCCGTCGCGGAGATCGCCACGAAGGACGTGCGCCGCACGCCGGCACCGCCCTTCACCACCTCCACCCTCCAGCAGGACGCGGCGCGAAAGCTCGGATTTTCCGCAAAGCAGACGATGGTGATCGCCCAGCATCTCTACGAGAACGGTCATATCACCTATATGCGCACCGACAGCGTGAATCTCGCGGCCACGGCGCTCGCGCAGGCGCGCGAAGTGATCGGCGAGGAATTCGGCGCCGCATACCAACTCGACGCGCCGCGCTATTATGCAAACCGTACGAAGGGCGCGCAGGAAGCGCACGAAGCGATCCGGCCCACCAATCTCGCCGCGATCGTCGGCGAGGGCTTTTCGCTGAAGGATCGGGGCGAAGCCCGGCTCTATGACCTCATTTGGAAACGGACAATCGCTTCCCAGATGAAAGAGGCGACGCTCGAACAGACCTCCGTCGATATCGCGGCCGACACGCCGGATCGCGAGATCTTTCGCGCCACCGGGCAGACGGTCGTCTTCGACGGCTTCATCCGCGCGTATACCGAGGGTCGCGACGAAGATGCCGAAGAGGAGATCGAGGGCGTTCTGCCAAAGCTCGAAAAGGATATGCCGCTTACGCTCGCAGAGGTCGTCAAAGGCGACGCTCACAAGGAGGATCCCGAGGGGGCAGACGCCGACGCGCCGCACACACCCGCCGCGCCAGCGAGCAATCCCGAAGCCGTGCAGCATTTCACCGAACCTCCCGCGCGCTATACCGATGCGACGCTCGTAAAGGCGCTCGAAGCGGAAGGCGTGGGCCGCCCGTCCACCTATGCGCCGACCCTTTCCACGATCCAGGAGCGCGGCTATGTGGAAAAAATCGATAAGAAATACCAGCCGACCGAGATCGGGATCCTCGTGAACGATCTCCTCGTCGCGAACTTTCCCGAGATCGTGGACATAAAGTTCACGTCGCGCATCGAGGGAGAATTCGACGAAGTGGCGGAGGGGACCATGAAGTGGACGGACGTCTGCCGCGAATTCTACGTACCGTTCAAAAAAGACCTTGAGGAAAAGGAGGCTACCGTCGAAAAACAGGTGGAAGTTTCGGATGTCCCCTGCCCCCACTGCGGGAAGCCGATGATCATCAAATTCGGGAGGATGGGCAAGTTCCTCGCCTGCCCGGAACCCGGCGTCAAAGTGACGCTCCCCATGCCCGAAGAACAGGCGCAGATCGAGGCGCTCACGGAAAAGACGAAGGGCGAACGGTGTCCCATTTGCGGCAAACCAATGAAGGTGCGCCGCGGCAGGTTCGGCTTCTTCCTCGGCTGCACGGATTATCCGACATGCAAAGGCGTCATGAA
>JAKABL010000021.1 GCA_021801885.1 bacterium | reverse complement strand
TATATGCGCGATTTCGGCATCTGCCGTATCTGCTTCCGTGAAATGGCGACGAACCAGCAGATTCCGGGCGTAAAGAAAGCTTCTTGGTAAACGAACGTCCATGCATTACTCCATCCTTTCAGAACTGAAGAACGCCGTCCGCGCAAAGAAGGACAAAATCATCTTCCCTTATTCGAAGATGGATTTGGCGATCCTTAAAAAGCTTGCCGAACACGGTTATGTGAAGAGCGCGGAGCGCGAGGCGTCCGGCCGCAAGAGCATTATCGTGGTCAAGCTCGCCACTGGCGCGGTCTCTCCGTTCAACGACTTCAAAATCATGAGCAAGCCGAGCCGCCACACCTATGTCGATTACCGTAGTCTCGGCTCCGTCCGCCAAGGACACGGTCTCGCCATGCTTTCCACTTCGCAGGGTATCATGACCGGCAAGGAGGCCAGGAAAGGTAAGATCGGCGGTGAATATCTTTTCGAGGTGTGGTAATCTTTATTCCTTATCTATTTTCATCATTTTGAAACCATGAGCCGTCTTATCAAATTGAAACCATGAGCCGTCTTATCAAAAAACCGATTTCCATAGGAGAGGGCGCCACGATCACCATCGGTGACGAGGAGCTTCTCATAAAGGGTCCCAAGGGCGAGATTCGTCTTCCGCGCGTGAAGGGTGTTGTGGTGGAGACCGAAGGGGAGAGCCTTTGGGTGAAGGTCGGCAAGGGTGCCGAAGGAACCGCGATGCACGGTACCACATGGGCGCTTATAAAGAACGCCATCGAGGGCGTCACGAACGGGTTCGAAAAGGTGCTCGAGATCGAAGGTGTGGGCTATCGTGCTCAGATGGAGGGTAAGGAGCTTGTGCTGAACCTGGGATATGCGTTGCCGGTGCGCATGACCACCCCCGACACCGTGACCGTATCGGTCGAAAAAAACACCATCAAGGTGGAGGGCGTCAATAAAGAACATGTCGGTCAGGCCGCGGCGGAGATCCGCGCACTTAAGAAGCCTGAACCGTACAAAGGGAAGGGAATTCACTACCGTGGCGAAGTGATCCGTCGTAAGGCCGGTAAGAAGGCGGGCGCGGCGGGCGCATAATCGGTCATTATTCTATTTCATCTATTTTCATCCATGAACGCTGCAAAAAAGCTCAATCAAAAACGGAATCGTCGCATTGCCCGTACTCGCGCGCGGATTTCGGGTACTGCGGAGCGTCCCCGTCTTGCAGTGCGGCGGAGCAACCGCTGGTTCTATGCGCAGCTTATCGATGACATCCAGGGTCGTACGATCGTTTCCGCGTCGAGTTTCGCGTTAAAGAAGGAAAAAGCCGCTTCGGCGAAAATGACGAAGACTGAACATTCCTTTGCGGTGGGCGAGCTTCTTGGTAAGCGCGCCACGGAAAAGGGTATCGCGATCGCGGTATTTGACCGGCGTGGCTATAAATTCCATGGCCGCGTGAAGAGCTTTGTCGAAGGCGCGAAGAAGGCGGGACTTACGATCTAACCACTTTTATCCATGCAACCATCCATCGCACAGAAACCGAATATGGGACAGGATCGGCGGCCCGGAGGACCATCGCAGTTCCGGCGGAGTGGCCCTCGTGGCCCGCGCCTTCCGCAAGCTCCTCGCGACGAGTTTCGTGAACGCGTGCTCGATATGCGTCGTGTGACGCGCGTTGTTGCCGGCGGAAAACGCTTCCGCTTCCGTTGCACGCTTGTGATCGGCGATGAGAAGGGTCGCGTGGCGATAGGCGTTGCGAAAGGTCTTGATGTGCAGCAGGCGGTCGCCAAGGCGAAGGCCGATGCCAAAAAGCACATCGTTACGGTGAATCTCAAAGATGCCCGTACGATCGCGCATGAAGTTGATGCAAAGTATAGCGCTGCCAAGGTGCTCGTGAAGCCCGCGAGCAAAGGGCATGGGCTCCGCGCGGGCGGAGCCGTCCGTTTCGTCCTCGCTTTTGCCGGTGTGAAGGACGCTACGGCAAAGGTGCTCGGTCGTACGCCGAATAAGCTCACGAACGCAAAAGCGACCCTCGAAGCCCTCAAGAAACTTAAAGCATAACCCTTACGGACCGCGTCATCCATTTACACATTTCGCGCATTACCACCATGAAACTCCACAAACTTTCTTCCATAAAGACCCGTCGCTCTCGCCGCATCGGCCGTTCCGGCAAAAGGGGGAGCTATTCCGGTCGCGGTGTGAAGGGCCAGCATTCGCGTTCGGGACGCCGCATCCGTCCTGCGGAGCGCGATCTTATCCTCAAGCTTCCTAAATTGCGTGGCTTCAGGAACAAGCCGAAGGCCCCGATCCCCGTCACATTCAATCTCCATATGATCGAAAAATCTCTTGGAAGCCATGCGAAGGGCGACACCCTGACCCTCGATCTTGCCCTTCTTCGTTCCGCAAAGCTCGTGAAGAAGGAGTATAAAGGACGGGTCAAGATCCTTGGCGCGGGCGAGATCACTTTCCCGATCGCCGTGAAGGGGTTCGAGGTGTCCACATCGGCAAAGGAAAAGATCGAAAAAGCCGGCGGGAGCGTTTCATAAATATTCTTTTTTGCGGGGCATGGGCCCCGCGCCTGATTTTAAGGAATTTCGCGATATACCGAGACCATGGAACGATTCCTCCAGATATTCAAGATAAAAGAGCTCAGGAATAAGATCCTTATCGTCCTGGGTCTTT
Organism: bacterium; assembly: GCA_021801885.1. GTDB lineage: Bacteria > Patescibacteriota > Minisyncoccia > UBA6257 > 2-01-FULL-56-20 > JAKAGE01. The sequence goes on along the minus strand of JAKABL010000021.1, from coordinate 8,551 downwards.
TAGTCGCCTATCGGGTGCTTGCCGCGATCCCTATCCCTGGCGTGAACGCGCAGGCCCTTCAGAACTATTTCAATTCGAACCAACTCCTCGGATTCCTCAACTTCTTCTCCGGCGGCGGTCTCGCGACCCTTTCCGTCGTCATGCTCGGCGTGGGCCCCTATATTACGGCAACGATCGTCATGCAGCTCATGACGATCATCTTCCCGCGCATGAAGGAGCTTTATTATGAGGAGGGCGCGCGCGGACAGGCGAAGTTCAACCAGTACGCGCGCCTGCTCACGGTACCCTTCGCCTTTGTGCAATCCTACGGGTTCCTTAAGTTGCTCATTTCTCAGGGGGTCGTTCCCCAGCCGGATCCCTTCAGCCTCATTCGGAACGTTATCGTCATTACGGCCGGTTCCATGATCGCCATGTGGCTCGGCGAGCTCATCAGCGAACAGAAAGTGGGGAATGGTATTTCGCTCATCATCTTGGCGGGTATTTTGAGCCGCTTCCCATCTTCCATCGGGACCGCGCTTGCAGCCTATACTCCCACGATGCTCGCGTCGTATATCGGGTTCATCATCATCGGGTTCCTTCTCATCGCCGGCATCGTCTATCTGAACGAAGGGGAGCGGAAGATTCCGGTGGCCTATGCGCGGCAGGTCCGCGGCAATAAGATGTACGGCGGCGCGCAGAGTTATCTGCCGCTCAAAGTGAACCAGGCGGGCATGATCCCGCTCATTTTTGCGATTTCGGTGTTGCTCTTCCCGCAGTTCCTTGCTCAGATCGTCGTCTTGTTCGTGCCGGCGTGGGGGCTTGCCATCAATAATTTTGCACAGGGTTTCATTGCCAATCAGCTCTATTACGGACTCTTTTACTTCTTCCTCGTGTTCGCATTCACGTATTTCTACACTGCGATCACGTTCAATCCGGAAGAGGTCGCGAAAAACCTTCAGCGCAGCGGAGGATTCGTGCCCGGCATTCGTCCCGGCGAGAGCACGGAGAAATATTTCAAAAACGTCACGAACCGGATCACGTTCTGGGGCGCGGTCTTCCTGGGTCTTGTTGCCATCTTTCCGATCATCATCCAGCTTCTTACGGGCATCACGATCGTAACGATCAGTGGTACCGCGATCCTGATCGTGGTGGCGGTGGCCCTCGAGACCATGCGCATGGTGGATTCGGAACTGACGGTGCGGGAATACGAAGGCATCGAATAGTTTTACGACGAAGAAAGCCCTTCTATAAAAAAAGGAAGCCATAATGACTTCCTGATTTCTGATACCGCCTCTAGCGAAAAATAGGATGACGGAAGGCCCAGCGGTTGCCTAGGATGAAAAGGATCGCAAAGATTGCACATCCTATCAGTATATCTCCGCCCAAAAGAAGATATTTCATTAAAGGGGTCAGCATGGAGGGGGCATAAATGCCTCCGATGGACCGCCCCGCCTCGGCGGCTACGAGGAGTCCCCAGAATCCGGCGGGGCCTATGCGCCGCTCATATCTGAGGATTCCTGCTGCAAATCCTACCGCTCCGGCAAGAATCCAAAACACGAGCCATGCGGTCTGGGTCGCCAAGAGCATAATGGCCGCCGTTCCCAGTGCGAGCGCTACGGAAATGTGCTGCTTATCAAATTTCATACTGCTCCTTTCTGGGAAATATCATAATAGTAATATAAAAATAGTCAATTATAGGGGAGAGTATATGCATAGGTTTGCGCATGTCCGCACACGCATCTTATCAACTGAAGCATATTCTGGTACGATGGAACCATCGCGCATATGAAACCAGATTTTGAAGTCATTTTTATGGTCGGTCCGCAGGGATCGGGGAAGGGCACCCAGGACAGGCGGCTTGCGAAGCGGCTCGATTTTTTTCTCTGGGATATGGGCGCGATCCTGCGCGATATGCTGGATGCGGGAAGTCCGCATGCGGAGCGTCTCGCTCCCATCAATGAGGGGATGCTTCTCGATGACGAAGTCATCATTGACGTGCTCAGGGAACGGCTTTCGGATATCCCACAGGGGAAAGGCGTCATTTTCGACGGCGTGCCGCGAAGAATGGCGCAGGCGGAATTCCTTCTTAGCTGGCTTCGCGCGCATGGGAGACGCGATATGGTAGGTATCTGCATCGATCTTCCTCACGAAGAATCGGTGGCACGCCTTATGAAGCGCGAGAAGATCGAAGGGCGCCCCGACGACACCCCGGAACGTATCGAACGCAGGTTGCGCGCATTCGATGACGAAAGCCGTCCGATGCTTGAGTATCTTAAGACGCAGATGCGTTTCGTTACGGTGGACGGGATGCCTCCGGTCGAAGAGGTCGAGCGCGAGATCGATGCGGCTCTTGGCATATGACACGTCGAGCGAAGCCGGACGCCGCAGCGGGGGACGGGCGACCGATGAACATTATTCTTCTCGGAGATCCCGCATCCGGCAAAGGAACCCAATCGGCGCGTCTTGCGCGACGGTATGGGATGTACGACTTGGATATGGGGCGAGAGGTTAATCGTCCCTCCGTGGTGGCGCGTTACGATTACGACCATACGACGGCCATCGGAAAGCTGACGCCTACGGAGATCGTGCGGACGATCTTCATTGATAAGATTGCCGCGACGCCGCCGACCAAGGGAATCGTATTCAGCGGCACGCCGAAGATGATAGGGGAAGCGAGGCTCGTGGAGCGCCTTTTGCGTGGAGACGGTCGCCGCGATCCGCTCGTTGCCTATCTCCATATTCCGGTCCGCGAGATACGGTTCCGCACGGAGCATCGCCGCGTGTATGTGCATGGAAGGCCGGTACGCCGCGCGGACGACACCATCCGTGCGCTTGCGAATCGCCGTCGTTATTATCGCGATCAGATCGCAAAAGTGGTCGCGTTCTTTCGTGCGCGCTATGCGTTTGTCCGTATCTCCGGCATGGGCACGGAGGATGAGGTTGCGGCGAGGATCGAGGCTGCGATCGCGCGCTATGAGGCCCGTATGGCGCGGGCGCGCACTTCTTTATAAACTTTATTTACAGAATATTTCATGGCCACAAAAAAAGATCTTATTAAAACCGAGCAGCAGATCGCAATCATGGCAGAGGGTGGACGGCGCCTTGCGGAGGTGCTTGCGGAGTTGCGCGATGCGGTGCGTCCCGGTGTGACGACGCTCGAGCTCGACCGCATGGCCCGGCTTCGGATCACGGGGTTCGGTGACGCGCCGTCGTTCCTCCATTATCGACCGGAGGGCGCGGCACGCGCCTATCCCTATACGCTATGCGCGTCGGTGAACGATGTGGTGGTTCACGGCCAGCCTTCCGATTATGCGCTCCGTGAGGGGGACATCGTAAAGCTCGATCTGGGCCTTCGCCATGAAGGGCTTCACCTTGATTCCGCGATCACCGTGCCCGTGGGAGGCATGGATGCGGTTCCCAAGGACGTGCAGAAACTCCTTGCGGCGACGGAAGAATCCCTTCGCGCGGGCGTAAAGGCTGCCGCGCCGGGCAATCGTCTCGGTGATATCGGGTATGCGATCGCGCGCGTGGCACGGAAAAATGGATTTTCGATCGCTGAAGGGCTGACCGGCCATGGGATCGGCGCGGAGCTCCATGAAGCACCGACCGTGTTCAATTTCGGCGATAAGGGGACCGGGCTGGAACTTGTGGAAGGTATGGTGATCGCCATTGAGCCGATGATCGCGATCGGCAGCGGTGAGATCGTGCAACTTCGCGACGAGAGTTGGGGTACGCGCGACCATTCCTGGGCGGCGCATTTCGAACATACGGTGGCCATCACCGCCAAAGGGCCGCGCGTGCTCACGATGCGATGATGATCGTGTCATTGCTGTGATATACTGAACGTGATCTGCATCGCCCATGGCCCATCCCTATCTTTCGATCATCATTCCTGCCTATAACGAGGCGGAGCGCATTCCCCGGACGCTCGTTGCGATCGATAAGGCGCTCGAACATGCCGACTTTTCTTATGAAATCCTCGTGGCCGATAACGGTTCGACCGATGGGACCGCAGATATCGTGGCGCGGATGGCACATGCGGTGCGTAATCTGCGCGTGGTCGACGGAGGTACGGGAGGGAAGGGGGTCGCCGTGCGAAGCGGCATGCGTGCCGCCGATGGCGTGATTCGCCTTTTTATGGACGCCGATAATTCGACGGGGATCGAACAATTCGCGGACATGATACCGCGGTTCAAAGAGGGATACGACGTGGTGATCGGTTCGCGGGCCGTTCGCGGCGCGAAAGTCGATCTTTCCGAGCCGTGGCCAAGGGAATATGCAGGGAAGGCGCTCAACATGATGGCACAGATCTTTCTTGTGCCGGGACTGTGGGATACGCAATGCGGATTCAAAGCGTTCACTGCTGATGCCGCGGAACGAATATTCGCCACCGCAAAGGCTTCCGGGTGGGCGTTCGACGTGGAGGCTCTCGCACTTGCAAAGCGATTCGGCTATCGCATCAAAGAGATCCCGGTGCGATGGGTCCATGACCCGCGATCTCGCGTACGGTTCACGTCGGGCTTCCATTTTATGAAAGAACTGTGGGATATCCGATGGCGGTTATGGCGAGGGGATTATTCATGGGCGGGGCTGGACAATCGTCGTGGGGTGCGGTAGAATAAAGAACCTTTTAAAAACCCCTTCGCTTTCTTCCCTGAGCGTGGGTGAACATCATACTAATGGCAAAAGAATATATTACCAAAGAACGTCTTGCGGAACTCAAGGAAGAGCTTGAGCATCTTAAGAACGAAAAGCGTAACGAGGTGGCGCAGCGCCTCAAGCAGGCGAAGGAATATGGCGATCTTTCGGAAAACTCCGAATATGCCGAGGCTCGCGAGGAGCAGGCAAATGTGGAATCACGCATTTTTGAGCTCGAAGAGCTCATGAAAAACGCAGTGACCATTGAAAAGAACGCCGATCACTCCGGCGTCGTCCAGGTGGGATCCACGGTGACGGTAAAAAAAGCAGGGAAGGAGTTCACCTATACGATCGTGGGTATCTATGAAGCGAAGCCCGAGGAGGGACGCATCTCCGACGATTCGCCGCTGGGGCGAGCGTTTATAAACCGTAAAGCAGGCGATGAAGTTGATGTTACGACGCCTGCGGGCGTCATGAAGTATCAGATTGTGACCGTCGAATAATGCGGCGAGGCCGCGCATATTCGCCGATACCGCTGCACGTGCTATAATAGGCTCATGTTGGACGATATCATCCGCGAGCGGCGCCGGAAGCTCGAACTGTTGCGCCAAAAAGGCGTCGATCCCTATCCTGCGCGCGTTGCGCGCACGGGCGATATTCTCGATGCGCTCGATAACTTCGAGGCGTGGTCTTCCGCGCGAAAGCAAGTTTCGCTTGCAGGCCGTGTGCGCAGTCTCCGCGATCAAGGAAAGATCATTTTCCTCGACCTCGAAGACGAGACGGGGAAATTACAGGCCGTCCTCAAGGAGGATATCCTTCCCGACCTTGGATTTTGGCGATCCGTGATCGATGTGGGAGACTTTCTTTCGGTGACGGGCGTCCTGTTCACCACGAAGCGCGGCGAAAAGAGTATCGAAGCGCGCGCGGTGCAGTTCGGCGGCAAGACCTTGAAACCGCTTCCCGACAAATGGGACGGCGTTCAGGATGTCGAGCTACGCCTCCGTGAACGCTACGTGGACCTCTTGGCCCATCCCGACGTGCGCGAAATGTTCGTGCGCAAGAGCCTTTTCTGGGCGAGCGTCAGGGAATTTTTGGAAAATGAAGGATTTTTGGAGGTGGAAACGAGTGTGCTCGAACCCGAGGCGGGAGGTGCCGAGGCGGAACCTTTCAGGACCCGCCATCATGCGCTCGCTACCGAATTCTATCTTCGCATCGCGCTCGAACTCCAGCTGAAGAAGCTTGTGGTCGGAGGGTTCGACAAGGTCTTTGAGATCGGCCGAGTCTTCCGGAACGAGGGGATCGATCGCGAGCATCTTCAAGACTTCACTTTTATGGAGTGCTACTGGGCCTATCATGATTATCGTGATCTCATGAAGCTGCTCCAGAAGATGTTCCGCTTCGTGATCGAGCATACGATGGGAACCTTGTCCACGCGCTATCGCGGATATGAGATCGATTGGAGTGGCGAGTGGCCCGAAGTGGACTATGTATCGGAGTTCACGAAAGAGAACGGCATCAATCCGCTCGATGCCGCACGCGACGAGCTTTTTGAGCGGGCCAAGGCACTCGGTCTTGCTCCCGATGCGACCCTTCAGAAGGGTCGGCTTATCGATCTTATTTATAAAAAAACGGTCCGTCCAAAACTGATCCAGCCTTGCTTCCTTGTCGGAACCCCCATCATCGTATCGCCGCTTGCCAAGGCATCGGCGGAGGATCCTCGGATTGCCGAGCGCTTCCAGATCGTGGCATGCGGCACCGAGCTGGGAAACGGATTCTCCGAGCTTAACGATCCGGATGAGCAGCGGCGTCGGTTCGAAGCACAAATGGCCCTTCGCGAGGGAGGGGACAAAGAGGCCATGCCCCTCGACGAAGATTTCCTGAACGCACTTTCCTACGGGCTCCCGCCGACCGCGGGATTCGGTATGAGTGAGCGCGTATTCTCCATTCTCGTCGATCGTCCTGTGCGCGAGACGGTATTTTTCCCACTGATGAAGCGGAAGGATGCGTCTGCGGCGGAGGAGAATGACGTTTCGGAAGAGATCGCTTCTTCGGTGCGGTCTCGGGCACGGGCGCCCAAGCCCCGGAAGAAAAATCCCTGACGAATATTAGGATCCGTTATATAGAAAGAATAGTCCTACGAGCTCTTCGAACTCGTTTTTTATTCCAGCCTTTTTGCGTTGTCGCAGAGGAGCTTCGTCTCGCCATCGCGCCGGGAGATATGGCCATCCACGATGACGCATGCATTGTCCACCCATACGGACGAGGTCTTTTCAAGGACGCTATTGAAGACCACGACTTCGATCGCGGTACCCGAGGCATCTTCTATTGTGGCGAAGATCATCGGCTGACCGCTTTTCGTCGTAATTTTTTTCATCTTGGAGACGAGGCCTGACGTGCGCATCGTCCGATGTTCGTCTGATTCGCTGAGGATCTCGGCGATGGGCTTCGCCTTGTAGTGGGAGAGGGTCTCCTTGTGTCCGTTCAGCGGATGATCGGAAATAAAGAATCCGATCAGCTCTTTTTCCCATACGAGCTTCTCGCCGCGCGACGCCGGTTCCGCGGGGGCAAGCTTCAGGGTTGCGGCGGGGGCGGCCATGCCGCCGCCGAAGAGCGAGTTCGCCTGCAGTTCGCCGTGGCGTTTCATGGCGGTCGCAAATTTCAGGATTTCATCCATATTGGTGAGAATCTGCTTGCGCTCGATGCCAAGCGAATCGAACGCGCCGCTTTTTGCAAGCGATTCAAGCGATTTTTTATTGAGATCTTTATGCTGAATGCGCGAGAGGAAATCTTCGAAGTTTTTGAATGCACCCCCTCGTGCGCGCTCCTCGATGATGACGCGGGTAATTTCCGAACCGACATTTTTTATTGCGAGAAGACCGAATCGTATTTTCCCGCCCTCCGGAGTGAAGGTCACCACGCTCTTGTTGATGTCCGGCGCAAGGACTTCGATGCCAGCCGCGCGCGCCTCCTGGATAAGGAACGAGATCCGTTCGATGTCGTTCATTTCCGAATTGAGGAGCGCGGCCATGAACTCTTCCGGGTAGTGGGCGGAGAGGTATGCGGTCCGGTAGCTCGTCATCGCATAGCTTGCCGCGTGCGACTTATTGAACCCATACCGGGCGAACGGGGGAAAGAGCTCCCAGATCTCCTTCGCCGTCCGTTCCGGGATGCCGTTCGCAACCATGCCTTTTACGAGCTTTGCTTCCTGCTCGTCGAGGAGCGATTTGATCTTTTTACCGATGGCCTTGCGGAGCGTGTCGGCCTCCGCGAGCGAATAGCCCGCGAGGTCGCGGGCGATCTGCATCATCTGCTCCTGATAGACGCCGACGCCGTAGGTGTTCTCGAGGATCGGTTTGAGCTTGGGATGGAGATAGGTGATCCTTTCCTCGCCGCGCTTGCGCTTGATGAACGAGGGAAGCAGATCCATCGGACCGGGACGATAGAGCGCCACCATGGCGATGATGTCCTCGAATACGGTCGGCTTGAGCTCCTTCAGATAGCGTCGCATCCCCGAGGATTCGAGCTGGAACACGCCCGTGGTATCGCCTCGCTGGAGGAGCGCGAAGGTCTTCTCATCATCGAGGGGGATCTTCGACATATCGATGGTCTCTCCGTGGACCTCGCGCACAAGACGCACCGCTTCTTCGATGACCGTCAGGTTACGCAGCCCAAGGAAGTCGATTTTAAGGAGGCCGATATCCTCGACGGCGTGCCCCTCGAACTGGGTGATGATCGTATCCTTTTCCTGGGGCGCGTACTGAAGGGGGACGCGCGCGACAAGGGGTTCCTTCGCGATCACGGTGCCGCAGGCATGGACCGAGGCATGGCGGCAGACGCCCTCCAAGTGGCGCGCGGTGTCGATGAGCTTCTTCGCCTCCGCGTTCGTATCATAGATCTGCCTGAGCTGCTGCACCGTCTTGAGGCATTCGTCGAG